>NZ_JAUBVJ010000024.1:34402-93224 GCF_036702785.1 Microcoleus sp. AR_TQ3_B6
TCAGTTCGCCACCCTCAGAAAGGACATAGGGATTTGAGATTTGAGATTTGAGATTTGAGATTTGAGATTTGAGATTCTACACCATTGGCGTGTCAAAACGTCAAATAAAAAACCAAGCTTTAGATCACTTTTGAGCTGGTTTAAATTCGGGGGTGTGATGTAGCAGCGGATCAATACGCCACCCTCAGATTTGTTAAAAATTATCAATTATGAATTGAGTTAAAATGTCCATGGCTAGAGTTAGGCTTTATTATATTTTCATAAATAAATAAGGTAATTAAATGCTGCACAATTATCAACTAGCTATGGAAGAAATTCCCCCCCTAGCTCAAACTCTTGGCGAGCATTTTGACCGTTTGCCTCAAGTTGTAGCGTCGCTTTAGCAGGTTCTAGAACAACTCGAGTTGCGGATGAGTCGTCGGATTTTGATTTTTACGTGTATGTTGAAGAGGAAATTCCTGTTGACCTACGGGAGGCGATAGCGAGACAATTTTCCGACCCCATCGAAATCAACAATCAATTTTGGAAACCCGGGGACGAGTGGATAGATATTAACACTGGCTGCGGTATAGATATTATGTACCACAGGCTCGAATGGATCGAAGAAGAACTCGATCGCGTCCTGGTCAAACATCAAGCATCAGTAGGTTATTCAACCTGTTTTTGGTGGAACGTTCTCACCTCAATATCATTTTATGACAAAGATAAGTAGGTAGGCGGGATTAAACCGAATAATGTAACAGTATGTAAACAGGTTTAAGTCAGCCAGTTGAGAGCATTTGGATACTTTACCATCGTTTACATAGTGGCGTTTTTTCGCGCCGACTTACTTACGTCTCTTAATTATACAGCAGATTGCAGGTAAATAGAGTACACTTAAAAATAGTAAATTAATAGCAGTAATGAAACCATTACCCCTCAAACTTCGAGAAAAAGTGGTCAAAGCTTACAATCCGGGTAACACATCAAGCACGAAAACTAGCTACCCGATTTGATGTGAGTAAGTATGATTGTTGAACGACTATTAAAACGCTACCAACTTACAGGAAATATCCAACCACAACATCAACAGTATCAGCCATAAAAGTGAGTTGAATGAATATTCAAGTCAACTCCATGAGCTAGTACAAAAATATCCAAATAGCACTTTGTCAGAATATTGTGAGTAATGGGGAAATATTTACGGACAATGGATAAGTCCTAGTACCATGTGCCGAGAATTAAAAAGGGTGGGACTAAAAAAAAAAGACGCTACTCTGTAGTCAAGCGGCGACAGACCGAGTGCAAAAATTAAGAGGAGAATACTGGGAAAAAATGAAAAATATAGCTCCATCAAACCTAATTCTTATGGATTAAATGGGGTTTTACTCGGTTTAGTTTAACTAGAAGTTATGCAAAGCGAGCCTTACGGCACTCGAGTCTCTAATTTAACAACATTTTAGCTGCAAAAAACTCACAGCAATTATAGCTATTAGTTTTAAAAAAATGGTAGCATTAAGTATTCTCCGTTACTCGATATGGCAAGGCATTTGAAGTGTTAATCGAAAAAAATTGAGTGTCGAAACTCCCTCGTGGAAGCGGTAGTAGTAATCGATAATTAACCAGCACATAAAATAGCTTCTATTGCACCAATGATTCAAGTATTTGGCGCAAGTATTATTAACTTATAACCGTATTCTCCCCATTTTAATACCCTTGAATTATGGTGGTCGTAACTTAAATTTTTTCATGGTTAACTATTTTCTAACTACAACAAAAATGATTGATACATTAATTGCCGTCGCCCTCGATTCAATCAATCCTCCAAATGTAAGTAAAAGACTGGTTTACTAAATGCTGTTACTGTCATCTATAAACTTGCAATTGGCTATAGCATGGTTAATCAACCGGAGATGATATAAAGTTTTGTTTTCAGGGCTGGTTGAATCTGGCGGAGGCAGCCTCGAAGTTGATAGGTCAGTCCCTAAGTGCATAGGGTAATAGCCGGAGCCGGAAAAGTATAAAGAATTGCTAAATTTTTTCATAGAAGCTACTATCTAATATGATATAGTTTTACTATTCTTTTTCAAGAAAGCATATATAGTATGAATCTAAACCAGTATCTTGAGTTCTTAGCTTGTCCTAATTGTAACTATAATTTACATTCCATCAGCCAATGTGAAAATTGTGGGTTAAAATTTGAAATGGATGGTGATACGCCTAAACTATTCCCTACTTCTCGTCGTCGCACCGTCCAATTTGAATTTAATTCAGATCGCTCTGTAATTGATGAAAACATACTACAAACTTATATCAACGATCCACCTAGAGCTGATGTAACTAGCAATATTCCCTACCATCTCGATCCGGCCCATATATATGTTATCAACCAGCTTCCCCCAAACCAAAATATTTTGGAAATAGGTTGCGGTGGCGGTCAGTCAAGGCAATGGTTTGAAGGAAAAGGTCATAGCTACATAGGCGTTGATGTTTCAAAAGTACGTGTAGGTGAGTCATTACAGCAATTTGGAGGGTGCGATCTCTTATGTGATGCTCATTTCTTACCGTTTCAAGATAGACAGTTTGATGTGGTATATTCTGCGGCTGTTACAGAGCATTTAGCCTGTCCTTTTTTAGTTGCTCAAGAAGTTGCGAGAGTTTTAAAGCCGGGTGGATATTACTTAGGCAATGTTTCTTTTTTAGAGCCGTGGCATGATAATAGTTTTTTTCATATGTCAGTTTTGGGAGTAATTGAACTTTTGACCCAAGCCGGGTTGGAAATTAAATATGTTTGGCCAGAGCGGGGTTATAGTGGTTATAGAAGCTTATTTACGATGGGAAATAAACTTACTGAAAATATAGTGCTTGTTGGTGAAGCTGCCTATTTTATTTATAGACTAGGAAATCATCTAAAAGCAAGTGCGCGACGTATTTTCAAAGGTGCATCTGTACGAGATATTTATCAACGTGCGAAAGTTTCGGGAGCCATTTTTTGGATTGCGGTTCGTTCTAATACGGGAGTATAAGAGTGTCTGAATCCCTACAAGGGTACTGAAACACTTGACCATTTGAAATGCTATTCAAGCAACAGGAGATGACCAAGTGTTGAAGAGCCTAACATTGGGGTAAAGCCGGGATAAGGACAAATAGGACATCATGTAAGTTTTGTAACTAACCGCAATTTTTAGGCAGGGTAGCGAAGCTGTTACCATGGGCGAGTTAGCGTTTTAAACCCTTGTCAGATAAGGCGTTACGGGTTTATTTTGCACTTTTTTACATGGATATAGGCTTAATGCCATGACCAATAAAAAACGTCGCTAGCAATAAATATTTAGCGGTGATTGCGGTTAGTAAAGCTAATTTTATGACAGTTTTTTCGGCCTTGCATAAGTAAATCGGCCCGAAAAAACGCCACTATGTAAACGATGGTAAAATATCCAAATGCTCTCAACTGGCTGACTTAAACCTGTTTAAGTCAGTCGGCGCGAAAAAATGCCACTATGTAAACGGTGGTAAAGTATCCGAATGCTCTTAACTGGCTGACTTAAACCTGTTTACCTACTGTTATATTATTCGGTTTCATCCCGCCTACCTACTTAGTTGGTTTCAGTAATTGCAAGCAAATGCCGATCGACCTTATCCAGAACAACTCCGTCCAGCCATAACTGCCAAAAATTATCCAATTTTGCGTCGCAATATTTCGGCATTTCGCCACCAGTTATAATCCGCTGTTTTCCGCCGCAATTCAGTCAGTATTATCCATCGAACAGCAGCTTTTTTAAGCAGTTATTTCGATATTGTTTTTGCTGTTAATTCTCTCCCTCATTCGGGCGAAAAACGTCTCGTAGAAAGGGCAACAGCTTTGTGTTCAAAATTGCCGGAAGATTTGGATAGCCAGATTCACAATCTAACTAATTCTGTTTCCTTACCTGCGGGCGATCGCCCAATTTTACAATGTCTTGATGGATTTGTTGACAGTCTCGAGCCATTGTTAATTGAGGCAGGTTTAATTGCTACTAATTCTCTCGCTAGCTAGGTAAGTGCAAAAAAACAATAGTTCCATATCGTAGGGTACACAGTGCGCGCTTCCCTAAATATCGATCGAGCTTTTACAAATTTGCTTGTTTCAAATAACCTTCCAAATCTTTAATTCGTTCTTGCGTCACTCTGGCCCGGCAATAACCGTAGGTAGAAGCAGCCAAAGTACCGCCTTCAAACTGCCCTTTTGCATACTCACAATTTTCATCTCGAAATTTGAGCCAAGTACGCTGTGCCGCAGTCAATCTTTGCTTTTGTCTACTGCTGATTTTTGCTTGCAGTTGCTGGTATACTTGATTGAGCTTTCTGTCTGCAGCTTGGAACTCTTGAGTGGAACAGACATTCATGTCTAGCGTTGTTTGAGGATTTTTGCAGTTAGGCTGTTGGGCGACTTGTGCCGGAATGTTGCTGGCTTTGCTGGGAAGCAAAAATCCGGCTGTCAACAAAAGCAAACTTGCCGCAAATTTTACGCAAATAGTGCTATTTTTCAATTAGTTTCTCGCTTTTTTAATCTTTAAATTTTCTCGGCTGGCTGAGCCGATCGCCAAATCCACCAAGCCGCCGCCCACAGAGTAAAATTGCCGATGAGAGTCATCGCCGCTTGCAGGGTAACGATCCATTCTAGGGCTGGGGAGTTGTCAAAATAGTGCCATGTACAGGCACACATAGCGCTGACGAGAGCGGGCAGCATTCCGGCGGAAAGGGCCCACCAAGCTCGGTTTTGAGTGACTTCGCCGTAAGTCCAAATTAACCAGATGGCGGCAATCCACTCGACGACGCTAGAGACGTGAATAATCCAGGTGGGAATTGACAAAGCGTGCATTTTTTGTATTCTGAACGAAGATGAAAGATTTATCGATCGGGACTTACGCAACTGTCATATAAAGTATGATGAGTCAGTCGATTTTAGATTTTAGATTTTAGATTTTAGATTTACTCCACAGATGAATCTTGGAGCTTGAGCTTTGGTCTAAAATTTTAGGAGCATCCACGACTTAAGTCGGGGCGTGTACCTGTTTTTGGGCTGGTCATACAATTTTAGATTGGCGATTTGAGATGACTGATGACGTAAAGCTTGGAAGCTTGCTGACAGTCGCATTTTTTGGGCTAGTAGTATCAAATTTAAAACCTAAAATCTCAAAAAAATCTAAAATCTAAAATCTAAAATAGTTAGATTCCCCCTCACAAACAAAGAAAAGAGTAGAAATGCGAGCAATTTTGTGCGGCTATTACGGTAAAGGCAACGGCGGCGACGAGGCGCTGTTGGCATCGCTACTGCAAATGTTACCAGATGGCGTGACGCCGATCGTCCTGTCTGGCAATCCTGTCGAGACAAATCAGCGGTACGGGGTAGCTGCGCGCGATCGCATGAATGCCTTTCAAGTTATCGAAGCACTCCGCACATCCGACGCCCTAATCTGGGGCGGCGGCAGTTTAATCCAAGACGCTACTAGCATAGCGAGCCCTTTCTATTATGGGGGTTTGATGGGAATAGCGCAGCGGATGGGCTTAAAAACTGTTGCCTGGGCTCAGGGAATTGGGCCTTTGAAGCGCGAAATCACTCGCAAGTTATCTCAGCGCTGTTTTGCTGGATGCACCGCTGTCAGCGTGCGGGATAAAGGTTCAGCTACTTTACTTGCAGATTGGCAAATTCCCTTTACTTTAGCGCCCGATCCCGTCTGGGCTTTGGAGAATTCTCCCGTGTCGGGCTTGTGGGATTTACCGGCGCCCAGAGTTGCTGTTTGTTTGCGTTCTCATTCTACACTAACTCCCGCCCGTTTATCAAACTTAACTAAAGCTTTAGTTGACTTTCAAAAAGCAACTCGCACCTTAATTTTGCTGCTGCCTTTTCAAGCGTCTCACGACTTAGAAATTGCGAAACATTTGCACGAAGCCCTGCCCAAAAGGAGTCGCATCCTCAGTTTAGACGACCCGAGAAAATTGAAAGGAGTATTCCGGGGAGTCGAAATGGCGATCGGGATGCGCTACCACAGTTTAATTATGGCCGCATCCGAAGAATGCCGCTGTTTTGCCCTCAGCTACGATCCGAAAGTCAGCCAGTTAATGGAAGAGCTAGAAATGCCGGGATACTTATTATCAGAATTGCCAGACGATCCTTATTTAATCAGCAAAACCTGGATCGAACACTATGCTAACGGCGACGCCTTATCGCCAGACAGGATAAAATTTATCGTAGAGCGATCGCTCTTTCACCGCGAAGTATTGCAAACCGCGCTCCAGCAGTCTCCGTAAGAGGTAAAATACGATGACAGCCAGTACAGCCGACTTAAAAATTACCTGGGAAAAATTGCCAGACGACTTCATTTTAGACGAGGAACCTGTCGAAAATATCGACCCCCCCTTGCTCGCTGCCGCCTTGCGGGAAATCTTAGAAATCGCAGGGCTAATTGTCACAGGAATATTAATTGCCTCAAATATGGGGATTTGTCCGACAGTAGACAGCAAGCTAGTTATCAAAGCTCCAGATTGGTTTTATGCCCGCAACGTCCAGCCGCTTTCTAGTCAAGAAATTCGCCGCAGTTACACTCCCAACTTAGAAGGGGAAATTCCGGCGATCGTCATGAAATTTTTGTCAGCTAGCCCCAACGATGAATATTCTCAAATAGAAGATGATCCCCCCGGAAAATGGTATTTTTACGAGCAAATATTGCGAGTGCCAACTTATGCAATATTTCAACCTGCCACAGGAAGGCTAGAAATTAACCAGTTGAATTCATCAGAAAATTATCAACCACAGCAGCCCGATCCAAACGGCCGTTATTGGATTCCTGGAGTTGGATTATTTCTGGGTGTTTGGTATGGCACAAAAGCCGAAAGAACCGGATATTGGTTGCAGTGGTGGGATGAAAGCGGCGAGATATTATTGTGGGGTGCAGAAATGGTAGAAAGAGAAAGGCAAGAAAGAGTAACCGCTCAACAGCAAGCCGAACAAGAACGAGAACGGGCCGAACAAGAACGAGAACGATCGTCCATATTGGCCGCACAATTAAGAGCATTAGGCATTGAACCAGAAGCTTAAAAAATAGGCGATGCTATTCGATAAAAAATCATTGCCAGCAGTTCCACCGCATTCTTACTAAGAGGTAAAATACCATGACATTCAATCCAATGAAATTCAAAATATCCTGGGAAAAATTGCCCAAAAATTTCATTTTAGACGAGCAACCCCTGCAAGATATCGACCAGCCTTTGCTGGCCGCCGCCTTACGGGAAAGCTTAGAAATTGCGGGGCTAATTTTGGAGGGAACATTAATTGCGCCTCACCTGGCGATTTGTGTAACTTTCAACGATAAGCTAGTTATAAAAACTCCCGATCTGTTTTATGCCACCAACGTACAGCCCCTTCCCGATCGAGAAATTCGTCGCAGTTATACCCCCAACCTAGAAGGAGACATTCCGGCAATTGTCATGGAGTTTTTGCCAGAGAATCCTCCTAGTTATCAGGATGAATATTCTGCAAAACCAACTTATCTCCCCGGAAAATGGCATTTTTACGAACAAATATTGCAAGCTCCAATCTATGTAATTTTTGAACCTGCGATCGGATATTTAAAAGTATATCACTTAAATCCACCAGCACAGTATAAAAAACAGCAACCCGATGCAAACAATCGTTATTGGATTCCGGGAGTTGGGTTATTTCTAGGTGTTTGGGAGGGAACAAAAGCCGAAAGAACCGGATATTGGTTGCGGTGGTGGGATGAAAGCGGAGAGATGTTATTGTGGGGAGCAGAAATGGTAGAAAGGGAACGGCAGCGGGCCGATCGACTAGCCGCCCAATTAAGAGCAGCAGGCATTGAACCAGAAGCCTAATGCAATAATGAGCCATTAAAAATTGCCGAGGGACAAATTTTAATGGCTCATTAACTAAAAAGTATTAAACAACATCGCAAAAATTAATATTTATCTGCGTTAATCCACGTTAATCTGCCTTCATCAGCGGTTCAAAAATACATTCAGGAGACAGCAAAATTGGCAAGAGTAAGAGTGCGGGAACACGTCAATCCCCTATCAATTAGATATCAAGCATCTGCAAGTCCCCCGGATTGGACTAAAATCTATGCCCACTTAAATTTACCGCTGCATTTAGATATCGGCTGCGGCAGAGGGCGGTTTTTGTGGCACATGGCGCAAGTACAAACTGACTGGAATTTTCTCGGATTAGAAATTCGGGAACCTCTGGTAGAGGAGGCAAATCTGTGGCGGGACGAAAAAGGCTTGACAAATTTGCACTATTTGTTTTGCAATGCTAATAGTTCCCTGAAGCCGATTTTAGAAACTTTTCCCGCTGGCACTTTGCAGCGAGTTAGCATTCAATTTCCCGATCCGTGGTTCAAGAAAAAGCACCACAAACGGCGGGTGGTGCAGCAGGAATTAGTTAATGAATTGGCAATTTATCTGGGAATTGGCGGCGAAGTTTTTATTCAGTCAGATATTGAAGAAGTAGAAAGAGAAATGTGCGATCGCTTTTCATCTCACCCTAGTTTTAAACGTCAAAACGGCGACAACTGGCTAGCAGAAAATCCCCTACCTGTGGCTACTGAAAGAGAAATTGCTACTCTGAAACGGGGCGAACCAGTTTATCGAGCACTCTATCAAAAATAATGCTCGCTTTGGCAAACTCACCTTGGTAATAAATGTTATAACTTACATCTTGCACCTTGGTTAGGAACAGGCAAGATGCCTGTTCGGCAAAACTTAATTTTCTTGTGGAACGGGCATCTTGCTCGTTAATAAAAGAATTCTTTCTAACTTAAATCCAAGAGGGCAGCCACATCCTAATTTTCCATTCCATTTGCGACAAAGGCAGTCCCAAATAGATAGGCATCCAGAAAATAAAAGCACCCAAAACCAGAAAAATAATTGTTACCCCCATCCCTCGGAGTCGAGTTTGAGGGCTGTGCAGCCACCTGTCAACCCACCAAGCAAGTGCTAAGGCTGCAAACACAGAACAGCCCATATAATGGTACAAAAATATGCAGCGAGTCACCTTCATCCAAGGCAGCAAATTAGCGACCCAATTAACTATTAAATATAAGGCCAGCCACATTTCAGCAGTCGGCGGAAACAAAATCGGCCGCTGCTGTTCTATCGTATCAACAGAAGCCGCGCTGCGCGTTTGCAGCCACACCAAAACCCGGTGAACTAAAACTCCTATTACTAGCAGTAAAGCTAAGGTTGACAGCCACCAAAGGAAGGGATTTCCCATGGCGTGAACGTCAAAAATTGCCTGAGTTGCACCTTCAGGTAAAGGCGGCAAAACCGGATCGGGTTGGGCATTGCTGCTAGCAGTTTTGTAGAAGTAAACTATGGGACGCAGCATCAAAGGCCAACTGTACCACGTGGAACAGTAAGGATGCACGTCTGGGCCGCTTTTAATCCGCTGGTGATAAGTCAAAATTTCCGTTTGCATCTGCCAGAAATTGGGAGTGGGATTAAAGTGCAGGTGAGGAATCCAAGAGATGCTGTAAACTAGAATAGGAATAATAGCTAGACTTAAGCCGAGTTCTAGAAAATTGAGTTTAGTCAGTTTTTGTACGGGACTTTCGGCAGGAATTAGAGGTGAATCTACCTCGCGGCTTTGTTCTTCATTTCCTCTGTTACCCTGGATAAAACGAACTGCCCAAGCACAGATTAAAATTAGATAAGTACCGAGAAGAAACCACAATCCGTTCCATTTGATAGCCGCAGAGGCGCCGAAACCAATCCCGGCTAGTACCAGCCAAAGCCAGCGCTTTTTGCCTTGGGCTTCTACGCATTTTAAAAGAAATAACTGACCTAAAATTCCCAACAAAACTAGATAAATGTTGTTCAGCGCGTAGCGAGACTCCACTAAAAACAAACCGTCGCAGGCGATAAATAAAGCTGCAATAAAAGCAAAGGTGCGGCGCGGAACTAGCTGATAAGCTAGGCCTCCCACAACTAGCGGAATAAAGGAACCCGTGAGAGCATTCACCCAGCGGTAATCCCAAGGGGAAAGCAGGGAACCTGCCATACTGTTGACGGCTGTTTTTCCAAAGGGAAGGTGAGTGCCGATCCAAATGCCGATCGCAATTATGTACTGGCTCAGAGGCGGGTGAGCGTTGAAAAAAGGAGTTTTGGTGAGATAATCGTTGGCAAATTTAGCGTAATAAACCTCGTCAAATACTAAAGTGTTAAATTTCTCTAGTTGCCAAAAGCGTAGAGTTAAGGACAACAGGAACACACCGAGCATTCCCAGGGCAAAAACAAAAATTGATTTGTGTGAGTGTTTTTTGTTGGGGTTCATAAAAAATCAGAAAATAGTAAATCCTAGATTTGGGGGCGATCGCTAATTTAAAAATACTGAGTTGAGAATAGCGTAAAAATTACACTTATGACTTTTAACCTTCGCGGAGGCAAACCCAATGCGGCCGCCCTTGGAGGATGTGGCACTACGTGCAGCGGCGGGTGCGATCGCGCTTGGATGCCCGACGCAATGGCACCCCGGAAGGGAAAGCGCACCTGACAAGCTGCGATCGACTATGATACCGGTTAACAAGGTCTTCTTTGAGCAGTTATTTATGAATCTCACGCTTTGGGCTTGGGGGCGTTACGGAATCGCTGTAAGTGCTCTGATCTTGCTAGGAGTCCCGGCGGTAGCTGCACCCAGCGCGATTAAAATTAGTCAAGGGGTATCGCAGCATTCCGGGGGAAACCGGGCGGCGGCTGCTGAAAGAGGCTTTACAGAAGCAGATCAACTGTACCAGCAGGGGAGAGCCCAATCTTTAACAAAAGCGATCGCTAAATGGGAATAAGCATTAAAGCTGTATCGAGAAACGGGCGATCGCGCTCTTGAAGCTCTCACGCTCTACAATAATGCTACTGTCAAAGGCGATCGGGGCAACCTCACTGAAGCCCTCACTGACATTGAAGTTTCCATCAAAATCATCGAAAACCTCCGCACATACGCAATGATGTTGGTTCGCGGCGGGGCATTCTCCCTAAAAATATATGAATTGCGATCGCTTCTACTACTTCTTAAAAAACCAGCTCAGTTTGATAACCAGTGCGGTGATAAGTGCTGCTAAAACTGCTGTTCCTATACTCGCTGTTGCTGAGATAGCAGGAACCAACCAAGGATCTGGAATCCCTAGTTGCGACAGTGTGGAACCTAGAGGATATTTGGCAGCTTCCTTGGGGTCAGATGCGCCCGGAAATTGTGTCGCTATCGACGCAACAATTGACCCAGCCGCCAGTCCAACCCCCAAAATGGCAACGGTATTTTGAAAGTTGCGATCGCGTTCTGATTGGTCAATTTCAGTGACTCCACGAATCGAGTTAATTAACTCTCCTAGTAGGGTTACTCCTAGACTAAGACTTTCATAATCCCTCTCAATTTGTACTAGATATCGAGCTTCTACATTATCGCTAAATTTCTTCAGGAATTCCATATCGCTGACGGTCTGAAATTCTGTCAAGCGTTGCTCCATCCTCTTCAATCGTCTTCCGTAGTTGAGCAGATTCACTTCCATCGTCCGTTTTTGAGTATTCAGATAGTTCAAGTCTATCGAATAGTTAGCCAGAGTATTTTGAGCGTCTACCAAGGTTTTACGGAGCTGTTTTAGGTTGAGATTTCGAGTCTTAGCTTGCTCGAAATCTTTGAGATATTGCTGAGTTAGAACAAAACGATATTTGAGTTTCTGCCTCAGATATTGGCTTTGGCCGTAAGCCCAGAGGATTTTACTGCGGTAGGCAAATAAGCGAAGCCAGTCAAAGTTAATTTCAGAGGCTTTTCTAGCGGTTTCCGAGTTGGGATACAGGGCAATCAAAACCAAGTAGTTATCCTGAAGCTGATGGATGTTACAAATAGGATTTGACTCAGAATTAGAGGAGAGATCCGGTGAATTGAAACGATATCGCCAAAATTCAAATAGTATGCCTCCGGCAAACTGACTTTTGCTTCGGAAATCCCGATCCCAATCGAGTTCGAGTTCTGGAATTTGGCAGCAAGCTTGGGCAATAGATTGAGCTCGATCCGGGGTAAAGTTGGGAATTTGACCCGATAGCATCCAGACTTGCCCGATCGTACTCTTTGACTCAGCTAATCTTCGATCGAGTTCTGCTTTAAGATCGGCAAAGCAACTGACTACAAATGCTTCGGTTTGACTGCGCTCGGGATGTCCTAAAGAATGTTCTACTGAACAATCGAGTAAAAGTCCGTAACTATCTCCTAAACGTACTGGATAGTAGTATCCTTTTAAGGTATAGTTTTGGGAACTACTGTTAAATTGTTCTCTACCTCGATTTCCTAGTAATTCGACATATTCCGCTTCGACTGCGGCATCTCGCTGCTCGATCGCCGATCGGATTCGCTCGGGTAGTTTTTGGAGAAAACGGTCTTTATTATCAGCAATTTCGCCCGCATTTTCTCCCAAGCCGTCGCGCAAGTCGTACAGAAATAAATCTAGGGTCGGATAAATAATCTCACTCATTATGTTTAGCCTTCAGGAATTGGACTTTTGGAGATAGTTCTGCATTCGCTGAAGGAAACTGAGCTTTTTAGCCGTTTTTGCTGAATCTTCTTTAGTCAAGACATTAATAGCAGTGGTGAGAATTTCGTCACTTTCTCGATCGGGTTCGCCTTCAAAATAGCCGAAGGAAACAGGCTCTCGTTTATCGTCTACGAATAATTCTGCTTCTTTTTCCTGTCGGGTTGGTAGTAGTTCGATCGGGATGTTGCCGTCGATCGCCTGCAATTGCATTTTAGCCGTTTGAAAAAGTCGATCGAGGGAGGGGTTTTGCTCGACGATTGCCATCAAGCCTTCTTGAATATAATCCCAGTCGTCTGGATCGATCGCGAGTTGTTGACCCTTGGTTTTCAGCTTCGCTCGTTCGTCGGCAGTGAGTGGTGTTTCTAGCTGTTTCAGAGCGAGTAGGAGCGCCAGTAGAGTGGTGCGAGGAGATTCAGCCATGAAGCCTAGGACGTGAAATGGTTATTTAAAGTTTATGTTAGAGTAAAATAGGCGTTTAAGCCAAAATTCGCCTCGATCGCTGTCATCAGGTCTGTTTTAGTTGCGTTTGGGTGCATTGGCAATGGGATACAGCACTTAACATTTAAATTTTTCATGAAGCGATATGCACTGGTCGTTGGCATCAATCGGTATCCTTCTTTAGAGGCTAAAGGTGAAGCACAACACCTAAAAACCCCAGCGTCAGATGCAGAGGCGATCGCGCAACTCTTGGAAGCCGCTAATAATTTCCAGGTGCGACGGTTGCCTTGTAGCGAGATAGATGGAAAGTTACAGGTCAATCCAGATAAATTGGTTAACGCTGAGGAACTGGAAGATGAAATTACCAAACTGTTTTTGCCAAAAGACGATCGAGATACAGCGCTGTTGTTTTTTGCCGGACATGGACTCCCCAAACCTTTAGGGGATTTAAAACAAATTCTGCTGTCAACCAGTGATGTTAACCCGCGCCTCAAAAAATGGAAGGGTTTACTGCTCAGAGATTTATGGGAGATCGTAGGGCAAAGTTCAGTTAAAGAGCAAATTATTTGGTTGGATAGCTGCCATAGTGGCGAGTTACTGGAATTTAAGGAGAGTGATTTACTGAGGCGAGATTCTGAACGCAACCGCTTTTTAATTGCCGCTTCTCACAGTTCGGAAGTCGCCTACGAGCGGTTGGATGGCAAGCATGGCGTGCTGTCGGGAGCGCTGATCGAAGGGCTTAACGCCGACAGCACGCCCCAAAATCAATGGATTACCGATCGGAAACTGGCTGATTCCGTGGAGGAGAAATTAAAGGCATACTACCTTGAAGCCAAACTTCCTCAACAACCGCAAATTAGAAGAGCCGATGACGAAATTGAACTGGTTCGTGGCAAAAGTTCGGCGAATGTTGCTGAGTCAACACAGCCAAAAACCTCAATCGTTCGGAAAATTCCATTTGTGTTGCCGCAGTTAGATGTTTCAAGCTTCACGGGGCGGGAGGAAGAGTTACAACAACTCGAAGAGTTGCTGTTAAACCGCCAAGGGACGAAAATATGCAGCATTGCCAGTTTGGCTGGAGTTGGAGGGATTGGTAAATCTGCCCTCGCCTGTCACTTTGCCACGATCCATAAAGATGATTTTCCAGATGGTGTGATTGGTTTGCGGGTGGATGGCAAAGATCTAGATGCGATTGCTCGTGAATTTGCGCGTGGGTGCGGCGAGGAAATTGACTCGGAGGACGAACGAGATGCCAGCACCATCATGCAAGAGGTGTTTGCTTACCGTCGGATGCTGTTGATTTTCGACAATGCTGAAGAGTCAAGCATTCAGGCATTGCGTCCCGGTGGAGACAGATGCGCGGTGATTGTCACGACGCGCGATCTCCTATTACCCATCTCGCTGGATATTCCAGATAGTGGCAGAATTAATTTGCCCACACTTTCAGGTCCAGATTCACTGAATCTCCTACAAAAGCTCTTGAGTCAAGAGCGTGTGGCTGCTGAACCAGAAGCAGCGTCCCAATTGATCGATATGTCGGGTAAGTTACCCCTTGCCTTGCAAATTATCGGTGCAGCCTTGAAGCTCAACGAAAGGCGCAGTCTTGCCGATTATGCCGAATCGCTGAGTGAAGAACGGCGACTCGCACGACTGACATTCCGAGGCGACAAGCAGTTGGATCTGCGGGCTTGCTTTTCTTTGAGTTTGAAGCAGCTTCAGCCCGAAGAAATCGATTTCTTCTCGTGTTTGAGCGTGTGTGCGGAGGATGGATTTTCCCGACTTACCGCAATGGCGGCGACTGGTTGTGAGGATGAGTATGTCGCACAGGACTCTCTCGATTATCTCTGCCGACTGTCGCTGCTCAATTATGGTGAAGTAGGAGAAAATCGTTTTGTCTTTCACCCACTCATTCGCCTGTTTGCTCGTGAATTGCTGGTTGAGCGAGGATTAGAGGAAGAGGCAACAGCACGACACGCTGAGTTCTTGATTGGGTTTGTAAAGTCGAGCGAACTTGAAGGCTCTGTCGCTTCATTCATTGCAGAAGAATTCAACAACATTATTCTGGCGGCTAAGTGGTTACAAGAACACGAAACAACATCTAATAACAAAAACGAAGAGAAAGAAAAATATGCTTTTGTGATCGGCCTTGAACCCTTTTTTGAACAGTACGGTTACTGGGAACAAGCTGTCACTTTCATGGAGGGATTCGAGCAACTAGCAGAGCGTAACGAAGACTGGAATATTGTTATCAAATTTCGGATTCAGCAAGCAAAGTATCTATCTTTGCAGGGTAAGTCGTCGAGTGCAGAAACAAGGCTAGAAGGTATTCCAGAAATTCTCAGCAAAATCGAGGAGGAAGCACCTCGTCAACTTTCTGAAGCCAAGTGGCTCACAACTCTAGGTGGCATACTAAAGCGGCAAGGGAGATTTGATGAAGCCGTTGATACTTTCAAGCGTGCTGCAAATATTGATGAGCAACTTGGGAATAGCGAAACTTTCAACGATCGACGTTCGGTTGCCATCGGACTCCACGGTTTAGCCGGAATCTTCCAGCAACAAGGCAAACTTGATGAAGCCGCCGCTACTTTCCAACGGGTCGTTGAGATTAGCGAAGCTTTCAATGATCGACGACAGGTGGCGATCGGACTCAACGGTTTAGCCGGAATCTTCCAGCAACAAGGCAAACTCGATGAAGCCGCCGCTACTTTCCAACGTCGAGTTGAGATTAGCGAAGCTTTAAACGACCAGCGTTCGGTTGCCATCGGACTCAACGGTTTAGCCGGAGTCTTCCAGCAACAACGCAAACTCAAAAAAGCCGCTGCCACTTTCCAGCAAGGGGTTGAGATTAGCGAAACTTTAAACGACCAGCGTTCGGTTGCCATCGGACTCAACGGTTTAGCCGGAGTTTTGCAGCAACAAGGCAAACTAGATCAAGCCGCCGCTACTTTCCAACGGGTAGTTGAAATTAACGAAGCTTTCAACGGCCAGCGTTCGGTTGCCATCGGACTCAACGGTTTAGCCGGAGTCTTACTGCAACAAGGCAATCTCAAAGAAGCTGCCGCCACTTTTCAACAGGTGGTGGAGATTGGCGAAACTTTAAACGACCAGCGTTCGGTGGCGATCGGACTCAACGGTTTAGCCGGAGTCTTGCAGCAACAAGGCAAACTCGATGAAGTTGCCGCTACTTTCCAACGGGTAGTTAAGATTAATGAAACTTTAAACGACCAAAAACAAGTTGCGATCGCACTCAACGGTTTAGCCGGAGTCTTACTGCAACAAGGCAATCTCAAAGAAGCTGCCGCCACTTTTCAACAGGTGGTGAAGATTGGCGAAACTTCAAACGACCAAAAACAAGTTGCGATCGCACTCAACGGTTTAGCCGGAGTCTTCCAGCAACAAGGCAAACTCGAGGAAGCCGCCGCCACTTTCCAACAGGTCGTTGAGATTAGCGAAACTTTAAACGATCGACGACAGATTGGGATCGGACTCAACGGTTTAGCCGGAATCTTCCAGCAACAAGGCAAACTCGATCAAGCTGCCGCCACTTTCCAACAGGTCGTTGAGATTAACGAAGCTTTAAACGACCAGCGTTCGGTTGCGATCGGACTCAACGGTTTAGCCGGAATCTTCCAGCAACAAGGTAAACTCGATGAAGCTGCCGCTACTTTCCAACAGGTCGTTGAGATTAGCGAAACTTTAAACGATCGACGACAGATTGGGATCGGACTCAACGGTTTAGCCGGAATCTTCCAGCAACAAGGCAAACTCGATGAAGCTGCCGCTACTTTCCAACGGGTGGTTGAGATTAGCGAAACTTTAAACGACCAGCGTTCGGTTGCCATCGGACTCAACGGTTTAGCCGGAATCTTCCAGCAACAAGGCAAACTCGATGAAGCTGCCGCTACTTTCCAACGTCGAGTTGAGATTAGCGAAGCTTTCAACGACCAGCGTTCGTTGGCGATCGGACTCAACGGTTTAGCCGGAGTCTTGCAGCAACAAGGCAAACTCGATGAAGCCGCCACTACTTTCCAACGGGTGGTTGAGATTAACAAAGCTTTAAACGATCGACGACAGCAGGTCATTACATTGATCCGTTTAGGTGCAGTCTCACAACAGCAAGAGAACCTTAACGACGCGATCGATAATTTTGAGCGTAGCCTTGAACTTAGTAAAACAATAGGCGATCGACAACTCCAAGAAACAACACAGAGAGCTTTAGGAGAAGTGTTGCATCATCAAGGGTGTTTGTTGCTAACTAAAAAAGAATCTTGGAACGAAGCGGAGGAAGTTCTTCGCCGCAGTCAAAATATTTTTGGAGAGTTGGACGATTGCCCCAATTTCGCAATGGTGTTAAATAGCTTGGGAGGATTGTTACGAAAACAGGGAAAATGGAAGGAAGCGGAGACAATGCTTCGATCCGGCTACAATCTAGCCGAGAAACTCAAAGATAAGCGAGGACAGGCAATTATCTTCAATAGTTTAGGTCAGGTCTTGAGCCAACAGCAAGACGCTGAAAATTTTAAATTAGCCCTCATGTATTTTCGAGCAAGTATCAAACTTGGACAAGAACTTCCTGACCAATCCCACCTAGCGAAAGTTTACACGGCAATGGGTCAAGCTTTACTGAAAAATCGAGAAACAGAACAAGCTGTCATCCAACTCATCCAAGGTTTTGAAATTGATGAGAGTTTAACAAATCGTTTTGGTTTAGGTAAAGTTACTCCACAATTAACTCATGCACTGGTAAGACTGGGCAAACGTGATGAAGCATTGGCTTATTGTCAGCGTGCGCTGGCGATCGATCCCGCAAATCGAAAACTTCAAGAATTATACGATCGCCTTTCCTCTCCAAATCCCATCAAAAAGGGTACAGTCAAACACATCCGCTACAATACATAGCAACGCTGCTACTGGGGTCATATTACCCCCAACGATCGCACTGCCGATATCTACTTCCGCGAAGGGTTCATCGATTCGGACTGTATCGCTCAACTTAAACCAGGTGCGATCGTAGAAGTTGAAGTCGAGCAAACCGCAAAAGGACCCTGCGCTAAGAATATTAGGGCTTGCTGAATAATTGGAAAAAAGTGACGCTCTACAATAGTATAACTCCTTCCTCAACTTCCTCAATATAATTTGAAACCCGATCGCCCACGAAAACTAATCTAACATCATACCCAAAAAAAAGCGGCTCCGCTTCCCGCAGAACCGCCGTCACAGAGGATGAAAAATCAAAACTTAACGCACAACACCCTGTACTGAAGGTGATTCAATTGTTTTCATGAAGTACAGCTTCACTAATTGCCAGCCGTTCGAGAGATACAAAGGCAATTTTTGGAAGAACTGCAAGAATTTCGGAGTATTAGAAGCAGCGATTGCAGTCAACTTCTGATTGTTCTTGAGGCAAACATCCAGCCGTTCATAAAATTCTGGATTGTTCACGTCCAGCATCACGGGGAATACGCGGCCTGCTGTTTCGTTGGTCTTTTTGATGACTTCGATGTCGTACTCGCGAGCATCGAGACCGAGCGATCGATAAAAACCGGCGCGCTGGATATCATTGAGATACATTGTCGCGAATACCGACAGCAAGAAGAAACGGCACCAAAGCTTAGCGCGCCAATCATTCAACATCTGAGGCTGAGCTCTCATCACCGCATCAAAGAAATCTCCGTGGCGGTTTTCATCCTGGCACCAATTTTCAAAGAATCGGAAAATTGGATAAATCTGGTCTTCAGGATGGGCTTTTAAGTGCTGGTAAATCGTGATGTAGCGCCAATAACCGATTTTTTCCGACAAGTAAGTCGCGTAGAAAATAAACTTCGGTTTAAAGAATGTGTAACTGCGGCTCTTTGTCAAGAAACCCAAATCCAGGGACAAATTAAAGTCCGAGAGAGCTTTGTTGAGGAATCCGGCGTGCCGCGCTTCGTCCCGCGACATCAGCAAGAAACCTTCTGCCAGCAGTGGATTTGTGTCCTTGAGCTTGCGTGCCAACTCTTTGTAGAGCAAGAAGCCAGAAAACTCAGCGGTGCAAGAGCGTTCCAGGAATTCAATGAACAATTGGCGCTTTTCGCCGTCGATGTGTTCCCAAGATTGCTCGAACTCGGCATCCCGCACGAAGTGGTTGCGGTTGTAGTCAACGCGAAATTCTTTAATAATTGCTTGCAGTTCAGCTTCGTTTATCGAGATGTCCATTTTGGCCATCTCGTCAAAGTCTGTTGTGTAAAATCTCGGCGTGAGAATAGTTTCTTTGGCTGGGGCTTTCACTCCCGGCCGCAGTTCTTCAAAAGTGGGTTTTTTGAGGGAATCTACCATAGGTTTATTTGAGTTCTGCTTATAACTACTCGCTGGTTTCTGTTCTCGGTTACCGAGGGCAAGCGATCGCCCCTGTCTCTTGGTTAACGGCCGGCCGCGCGATCGGCCTCGTTATACTTTACCAAGCTCTCGACCCGGGAAATATATTGCTGGCGTTAAGAATTGCTACGCAGAATTACTCATGGGAGTCCGGGAGACTGGGAGTGGGGGAGACTGGGAGTGGGGGAGACTGGGAGAATTTCAATTTTTGTGTTCTCTCTGACTTGGGGATGATGCGCAAATCTCTCCGGGTGTCAAACTGTTCAAAGACTAAATAGAAAGTACAAAATATATAGAGCGAGTCCAATCCTTAGAATAACCAAGCAGGACGGTCAGAAAATGAGCAATTTGGGTGTTAGTTACCTTTTATGGGCAGCTTGTTTTTTCGGCCCATTCGGACTCCACCGCCTCTACAACGGCAAGATTGGTACTGGTTTACTGTGGCTGTTTACCTTTGGTTTGTGTGGGTTCGGGCAATTGTTTGACTTGCTCCTGCTCCCCAACATGGTGGACGAACACAATGCCAGTCTCAGGGGCAAACTCGGCGTATCTCGCGAAGGTATACCGCTATATCCCGTCAGCGGGGCGATCGCCGCGACATACCCCAAGCAAACTCCCGACCAGTTAGGGGTTAAACTCCTGAAGGCAGCTTATACCAAGAACGGAAGATTATCTGTCACCCAAGGGGTGATGGCAACCGGCGCTACTTTTGCCGAAGTGGAAGAGGCTTTTACGGCGATGCTGAAAACTGGTTATGTCAGTATCGAGAACGATTCAGTAACTGGCGTCGTGATGTACCACTTTCACGAACTTTAGCTGGTGCGGGTGCCTCAGAATCGGGGATTTTTTCTGTGGTTCGAGAGGGTAATCGCGCTGTGCACCCTATGGGGGCTCCTTCTGGTGCGGGTGCCTCAGAATCGGGGATTTTTTCTGTGGTTCGAGAGGGTAATCGCGCTGTGCACCCTACTACTTGATATTGCTGACCGAACAGTTGTTGCCGTTTTTCGAGCAAGCATTGCTGGCAAAATCGGCTAGAATGTTTGTTTGTCTATACAATCCGAAAGTATTTAGCGTCATGGCAGTCCCTAAGAAGAAAACCTCCAAATCCAAGAAGAATATGCGCAAGGCAACCTGGAAGCGCAAAGCTGTAGTGGCAGCTCAGAAAGCTCTGTCCCAGGGCAAATCAGTTCTGACTGGGCGTTCCAACAGCTTCGTGTATCCCAGCAATGAAGAAGAGGAGGAAGAATAGAAATGAAATACTGGGCATTGGGCGAACCCGATGCCCGATGGGTCAATCGATTTGAGATTTGAGATTTTAGATTTTAGATTGACCCCACGGATAAATGCTCTTTCTTGAGGATTTTCGAAAATCGATTGGGGATTGATTCCACGGATAAATCACGTGGCGGGTACCACCTTTGAAATTCGCTTGTCAATCGATTTTTGCTGTTGGTAAAATCAGCATGGCATCGCCAAAGGAATAAAAGCGGTACTGATGGTCGATCGCCTCTCGGTACAAATCCAACAGCCTAGGCCTTCCAATCATCGCACTTACCATCATCATCAAAGTAGAGCGCGGCAAGTGAAAATTGGTAATCATCCCCTCTACAACCCGCCACTTGTAACCAGGGTAGATAAACAAATTGGTCCGGCCGCAAAAAGGCTGCAAGGAAAAATCGCCGCTCGCTGCAGCGGCTCCCTCTAAAGCTCGCACTGCTGTTGTACCCACGGCAAAGATGCGCCCGCCTCTAGCTTTAGTTTCGCGGATTTTCTCGACGGTGGCCGGGGGTACTTCCACCCATTCGCCGTGCATTTGGTGAGCCGTTACGTCAGCTACCTCCACCGGGCGAAAGGTCCCTACTCCGACGTGTAGGGTGACAAAAGTTTTTTCGATTCCCCGCTCCTGCAAGCGACTGAACAATTCTTCGGTGAAGTGCAAACCGGCGGTGGGGGCCGCGATGGCCCCGGGTCGATCGGCATAAACAGTCTGGTACTGTTCCGCCCCAGCTTGGGAATTTTCGATGTAGGGCGGCAGGGGTACGTGGCCGTATTCGTCCAAAAACTTCGCCAGACTCGCATCTGTGGGGATGTCAAACTCCAGCAGCCGCCCTCCTGTTGCGTCGTCCCTGGCGATAACTGTCGCAGTCAATCGACGATCGAGCACAGCAGATTCGGTTCGGCTACAGCCTGGACCTGCAGCAGAGTCCTCACTTGCTGGGGCGATCGGGTCAAACTCAATTTGTGACCCCAACTTTAAGCGTTTCCCCGGTTTAACCAAAGCCAGCCAGCAGTTGTGCTGCCGTTCTTCCATCAACAATATTTCCACAGCCGGGCCGTTGGGTTTGTGCCCGTAGAGCCTCGCTGGCAGTACGCGGGTGTTATTCAGTACCAGTAAGTCTCCGGGCTCCAGCAAATCTGGCAAATCCCGGAAAATCCGGTGTTGCTGGCTGCTGGGAGAATCTACAGCCAGCAAGCGAGAACTGTCCCTCGGCACTACGGGATTTTGGGCAATGCGCGAGGGCGGAAGTTCGTAGTTGTAGCCGTCCAAAGACCAGTCAATCTCTGTCATCGAGTGAATTCCTGTGCGATCGATCTGTCAACTGGGTAACAAAATTGGGTAAAAACCCCCATCCAAAGTCGGGTGCTTTTCCCCTTGTGGTGGCGGGTATAGACCGGGATGATATAGGTATAGCATCAGCTTTGCTGCAAGGATCGTTATGGAATACCTCTACTACATCGCCAATACTAGCCTTACTCTGAGAGTCGTGGATTACCTGCGCACGGCTCATCATCTTCCCTTGCAATTTATCACTGTTATTCACCAAATTGACGGCTGGGTGGTGAAGGTGAAAATGAGCCAATATTTAGCTCCAGAAATGCACGGCGATTTTCGGGCTTTTATGAACGAACTCGGGATTCCTTACGATCCTGAAATTCGCTTGCAAATGGCACTTTGGAGTTTGGAAACGGGACAGTCCCCGCTGAGCGTGATGCGCCGCTACCAGGTGGCCGTGGTTTGTCACGGCAGCCCTGACCGCAAGGAAATTGAAGCGTTTCGCCAGCAGTTTGTCAAGGGCCTGGGGTATTGCCCGGAAACTCTCGCCTAGACTGCATACCAGATAAATTAACTGTTATGCCAGAGGTGAAGAGGGAGAAAAGGGCACAGGAGGAGAGAGGGATTCGGGGAGAGACACAGAAGATTTAACGCTTTTTTCACGTCCGTTAAAGATGAAGAAAGAAATGCGCCAGAGCAAGGGCAAGTTAACAATTAAAAATTAGCGAGTGGGATTACTTTGTGATTTTACCCTCTAATTTTTAATGAGAAATTTTTAATTGCTGAAAGCCGATCGAATGTATTCTTGCAGGGTAAGGCGGTAGTTTTCTGCAAGGGCGGATTGAGAGTTCGCAGCAGTTAACGGCAATATTGGTTTAGTGTTTGGCCGTGAAGGTTCGCACCTGACTAGGGCGACATCAAAGCGACAATAATTATGTGCTAAATCTGGACGAGTGCTTAAAAATATTTCGGCTGTTTGCCAAAGTTTGGCTTGTTTTGTGGTAGTAACAGCCAGCATTCCACCAGCATCCCAATTTCCCAGGCGGCGAGTTTTTACCTCTACAAATGCTAATGTTGGGCATTGCTGATGGGGAAGGGCTCGGTTTTTTGCGCTTTCTTCATCTCTTCCGAGTGCGATGATGTCAATCTCTCCCCAGCGACAGCGCCACTGTCGGTGCAGGATTTCCCAGCCTTGCTGCTGCAACCACTCGGCGACTAAGTTTTCTCCCAATGTGCCGATATCCCGAGAGTTTGGGGATTGGGGGGAATTGCAGTGGGCCGTCGCCGTCCCCTTCGAGGGCTTTCCTTCGGATCGCAACGCTTTCGCTAACGGGCGATTCCCTACGGGATAGCTGCGCTTCACGCGCTTTCTGGTAGAATTCAATTCTGAACTGTCACGGCTGCCCATTAGGTTTAACTTATGAATTCTCGAATTCGCCAACATCGCAAAAATATTTATACTTTCTTGCTGAGTTTTGTTATTTTAGCAGTAATGGCCGCTGGGGCGATCGGCATTAATCCCGCACCTGCTTTCGCTTTGGATCACGACAAAGAAATCCTAGTCGGGGCTGATTTTAGTGGACAAGTTCTGACTGACGACAGTTTTAATAAAGCTAATCTTCGCAACAGCAATTTTACTAATGCAGATTTGCGGGGTGTCAGCTTTTTTGCGGCTAATATGGAAGAGGCAAACTTTGAAGGCGCTAATTTCACGGGTGCTACTTTAGATTTAGCTCGCATGATGAAAGCAAATTTAACTAATGCTATCCTTGAGGGTGCTTTTGCTTACAATACCAGACTCGAAGGAGCTGTCATTGACGGTGCTGATTTTACAGAGACACTGCTGCGAGACGATATGATCGAAAAACTTTGTAAAGTGGCAAAAGGTACTAATCCCGTGACGGGTAGAGATACTCGCGAAACTCTTTTTTGCGATTATTAAAAGGCTAGTTCAACCAAACTTACCCCGCACGCGGGGTAAGTTCCATGTAAGCTCTCTGGCAGTAGGGATCTCGGGCTTGAGCCTCCGCCGGATACATGACTGCAATATCAGCGAAACCCCCAGCAAATCGAAGGCTTTATGCTGTAAACGAGTTGGCGTCCTCAGGTCGAAACTAACTGCAACACCCGCTAGTTTAGGCTGCATTCGAGTTTAAAATATTGAGATTTATTACTCTAGTCAACCTCTTTACGGTTAACTAACGGAATTTAGTTCAATTGCTAATAAATGAGGCTACTCAATGACTACAGAATTAAATAGTGGTTCTCAAAGATCGCCAAACACTCTCCATGCTTGGGGTATAGCAGTGTTGCTTGTCGTCACCCTAATTTGGGGTACGAGCTATCCGGTTATCAAGGGAGCTCTCAGCAGTCTTTCTCCTTCTGCAATATTTGCAACCCGCTACGTAATAGCAGCGTTGCCGTTTACCCCCTATTTGCGCTTCCTGAATTTTTCCCTGCTACGGGATGGAGTCTTCTTATCACTCATATTGTTTCCTGCATCAGTCCTCCAAACCCTTGCCCTTGAGACAACTTCTGCCGATCGTGGTGCATTCATTGCCAGTTTCAACGTCATCCTAGTTCCTCTGCTAGGGCAACTGCTAGGTAGGCAGGTGTTCCTAAAAACTTTCCTCGCCGCAGGACTTGCCATCTTTGGCATTGGAGTGATGTGTTGGGAGAGCGAACAGCTAGTGCTCGGAGATCTGTTGATGTTGGGCAACGCCTTCCTCTACTCGATCTACATTCTTAAGCTTGAGTCCACCACGTTGCGCCACCCCATTTTGCCACTCGCCGCGATCCAGCTTTGGGTAATAACAATATTTTCTTTAATTTGGGCCGCTCCAGATCTGCTTGCACAACATGAGGCAATTGGCGCGAATCTTGGTATTCTTTTATATATTGGCTTATTTGATACTGCTGCTACGATTGTCCTTCAAGTATTAGCTCAACGATGGGTTAATGCTGACGAAACGGCGCTCATGTATACTTTCGAGCCGATTTCCGCAGCGATTTTCTCGTTTCTACTACTAGGAGAGAAACTGGGAGTACGCGGTGTGATTGGCGCAGTTCTTGTACTGGTGGCAATGGTTTTTGGTCAAAGCAAATCTCAGGACGCTGAGCACAATGGCGAAATACAGGTTAACGAGTCGATTGTTGCAGCGCTGCCCGATTCGGATACCGATCCCATTAACGCTCCAGAGTCGCTTCCGAGCGCTAACGTCGTGGAATTAGAATTAGATTTGTAATTTGTATTAAGAGTGAGGAAAATGGGTTTCGATATTTTCATGCAGCAAACAGAGAAAGGTAGAGGCGTTTTTGCCAGCCGAGGCTTCTGTAAAGGTGAGACTGTGGTGGTTGGACGCCGAGTCGAGATCCTGCCAGAAAGAACTATTCACTCTTTTCAAATGGACTTTGACCTGCATATAGAATTAGATGAACCGGCACAATTGATCAATCATTCTTGTAGCCCAAACACAGGGGTTCGGAATAATCAATTCGGAGCCTACAATTTCGTGGCATTGGTTGATATTCCTTCGGGAAGCGAGATTACATGGGATTACTCTACAACAGAGTACACTTCCATTGACATTCCCAAATGTTGTTGTGGCTCCACCGAATGTCGATCGAAGATCCTTGGATTCAAATTTCTCCCTGACGCAATCAGGAAAAAGTATGGTAATTTTATCGCCGATTACCTCAAGGTAACTAACCCTGAAAGTTTTCCTATGAAGGATTTGGCTATTAAATAAATATAGTGTTTCTCGCTTGAGTGAGAAACATCTCGTTGAGATTTTGTAGGGTAGGTATTGCCCACCCTCATCGAATTGCTTAGACTGCAAAGCTTTGATGGGCAGTACCCACTGCAATGTTTCCAGAATGCCTTCTCTTACAGCACTTTGCGCTGCTAAAAAATCCCGATTATTTTTGGAGAGCCACGAGGTGATTAATTTTTTTGACAAGAGTAGAAGTTTTTTGTGTTATCATTTTTTTTAATCCTTGCAACACAATTTTACAACATAAATTTTATACCTAAGGGGTAATCATGAAACCTTTAATCAACCAATTCATTTTAAATGATGAATACAAACAAACATCGCAGCTTTGCGAATTACGCCATCAGTTTGCTAAAAATCAGTATGTTTATTTACCCAATCTATTTACTCCAACAGTATTTTCTATATTAAGATCGGAGGTTGATAAATTAGAAGAATTTGCTACACATAAAAACTATCAGACTAACGGATTAGAGACGGCTCGTAACATGAAGGTATTTGGTGGGATGAAGGTATTTGAAAAATCTCCTGCACTTAGCATACTTTATACTCATCATGAACTGCGAACCTTACTTAAAGAAATAACTGATGGGCCTATCTATCATAGTACTAATGAAGAAATTGTAGGTGTACATTATCTATTAGAAACTGGTAATACTCATGGATGGCACTTAGATGATTACCCTTTTATATTCATCATGATCTTTTATGCTCCATCAAAAAGTAACGGAGGAACTGTGGAATGTATTCCTAACTGGGTATCTTATGCTCAAAAAATGGGTTATCAGGAAAATGAACCAATAGGGAATTATGTAGAAAAATGTAGAAAAGAACATTTAGTTCAGGAGTATTACCATGCTCCAGGTGACGCCTATTTAATGAGAGCAGATCAAGTATTGCATCGAGTAAGTCCTCTTAAAAAAGAAAATGAGAAGAGGGCTATAGTTGGGTTCGACTATAGTTATACTCTAGAAGTAGTTAATACCGATAGAGTAACCGGATTATATGATTAATAATACTTAACTTCTGGTTCCCAATTTTTTACGAGACAACAGAGTATATTTCCATGGCCATTCCAGAATGTTGTTGTGGCTCGCCCGAATGTCGCTCGGAGCCCCTTGGATTCAAATTTCTGCCTGTCGAAATCAGGAAAGCGTATGGTGAGTTTATTGCCGATTACCTCAAGGTAACTAAGCCTGAAACGGAACTTCCCCCGCGTCCTCTTAAAGTTCCTAGTATTGCCCCCATCAGTAGGGATCTCGGGCTTTAGCCCCTGCCGGATAAATGACTAGAATGTCAGCGGAACCGCCAGCAAATCGAAGGCTTTCTGCTGTAAAGGAGTTGGGGTCCTCAGGTGGAAACTAACTGAAACACCCGCTAGTTTAGGCTGCACTCGATTTTTAGCGATCGTCGATAAATTAGTCACTAACGTCCGAAAACTTTGAACGGGAAACTTCTCCAAAGTACGTTTTGTTGAAGCTTTCCGTTTCGCCGGAGTGGCAGACAAAACCTGGACAATCACCGAACCAGACTCCCAAGGATCTAACCACTCGTCATCCTCGAACAACAACGGTGCTAAGGGCGATCGCATATCCCATCTAATTTTGCTTCCATTCCCATCTTCTGGCTGTTTCGTTCGTACCTGATTTTGGTTCATAACAAGGACTAAAGTCCTTAACTCCTAGAAATTCCCACTCCAAGGTAGGGATGTTAAATCGTAAAAATTAACTTGACGCAGCCGCTCTAATTCCTTGAGCCATTCTTGTTCGGCACAGAATTGTTTGTGATATTCTATAGCCTCTTCGCCACTGCTAGCGGTCTTGGCTTTTTCCCACATATTGAGGGCAATCCGGCGCCGCTTTATACTGATAATTTGCTCGATACAGGCGAGGGCAGATCTAATTACTAGAGGTGCGCGATAAACGTTTCTTTCTGAGAACTCATTTAAGTGAAATAAATGCGATATTTGATTGAGTTGATTGGGATATTCAATGAAGCTATCTTGCAATTTCAATATTAACTCAGAAGGCGCTACTTGTAAAGACATTTTGTGCAATATTTCTGCATTCACAATCTGGTGCCACAAAAATCTGTGGTGAGAAAGGCTAAACTGCACGTCTCTAGCTGCTATTGCTTCTCTGACATCTTGGCGGTATTCGGGACAGTGCAAATAAATCTGCAATAATTGCGCTTCTGCTTCTTCTAAAAGACTGCGGGCTGCTGCAGATAAGCTTGATTTTGAGCTTTGGTTTTCGCCGCTTGCCCGCTGCTTTTTATATTGTTTGTTCGGCTTCAGCTTGTTTCTAATTAACAGGGGCATTGTCAATGATTCGTCTTGACTCTGCCGCTTTGCCCAATCGCTGACTACTTGATTTAGCAAGTTTTCAGCGAGCATTTTTGTGAGTCTGAAATCTCCTTTGCTGAGAATTTCGGCGCTTTTTTGCAAATAATGTGCTAGCTGATTGTCGTCAGTGATATTGGTTAATAATTTTATAATTTTTTTTGTGACTTGCTGGGAAGTATCGGCTTGCTTTAAATCTTGATTGACGAGCATTTGTTGCAGTTGCCAGTCGAGCCACAAGGGAGCATTTTCGAGCAATTCTCGATATTGTTCTGATGAGTATGTTTTGAGGTATTCGTCGGCATCTTTGCCGTCGGGAATGTTGAGCACTCGCAGTTGTACTTCTCCTTGATAAGCGAGTTTTTCTATTTCTCCTATCGCGCGTTCTGCTGCTTGAGTTCCTGCTTTGTCGGCGTCGAAGTTGAGGATAATTTGTTTGGAGTCAGTGTAGCGCAATAACTGCCGCACTTGGTTTAAACTTAAGGCTGTGCCGAGGGAAGCGACGGCGTTGGAGATGCCGGCGGCATGAAGTGCGATCGCGTCAAAATACCCCTCTACAACCACTGCTCGATCGGCTTTGCTAATGGCTGTTTTGGCTGTATCTAAGGCAAATAAAGTTTTGCCTTTATCGAAGAGTTCTGTTTCGGGAGAATTGAGGTATTTCGGCTGTTCGTCGCCGAGAGCTCTGCCGCCGAAACCGATGACTCTGCCTTGGGTATCGCGAATGGGAATCATTATGCGATTGCGGAAGCGATCGTAATAGCCGCTACCTCCTGATTTGCGCGGTACAATTAATCCAGCTTGTTCTACTAATTGCGCCGGATAGTTTTTCTGTTCTACCAAATAAGTGTAAAGTGCTTCCCAACCTTGGGGTGCATAACCTAATTGGAATTTTTGGATAGTTTCTTCGCCCAGCTTGCGCTCTGATTTGAGATATGCTAAGGGTTCTTCTCCTTGGGTTTGCCGCAAAGCGTGTTCGTAAAACTTGGCTGTTAGTGCTGAGATTTCATACAGTTGTTCCCGCAGAGAAATTTGGCGCTGCAATTCTTGTCGGTGTTCGGGTTCGACTGTTTTGACGGGGACTTGATAATTTTTAGCTAATTCTAATACTACTTCGCTGAAAGGGCGTTTCTCCAATTCCATGAGAAACTTAAAAGCATTGCCGCCTGCACCGCAGCCGAAACAATAGTACATTTGTTTGGCTGGGCTGACTGTAAAGCTGGGAGATTTTTCGTCGTGAAAGGGGCACAATCCTACGAATTCTTTGCCGCGTTTTCGCAACACGACGCGCCCGGAAATGACATCTACTATGTCGGCTCTTTGTTTTACTTCTTCGATTGTTTCGGGATGCAGCCGGGGAACTTGCATAGGGCTATTTTAGGCAAATTAAAAGTATAGCGGAAGGAAGAAGGAAGAAGGAAGAAGGAAGAAGGAAGAAGGAAGACAAGCAAGGGTTTTAGCCCTTGAGAAAGTGTTAATCATCTTAGCGATTGCTATATGTTTATTTTGCGCGATCGCACTTTAGTAAAGCCTCCTGACTGACTTTCAGGACTTGCGCACAAAAACTCAAGCGTTGCGGGTTTTTATACCAGGGCTGATGGCTGTCACCATGTTTTTTCCTAAAAAACCCGGTTTTTCCGTAAGGCATAACTTTATTGTAAGATATTTACACTAACTGTAAGGAGCATCGAAAATAATGCGAATTTTAATGATGGGCGGTACTCGGTTTATCGGGGTTTATCTTACTAAGATTTTAGCAGCACAAGGACATGAAGTGGTGTTGTTTAACCGGGGCAACAAGCCTGTACCGGTTTCGGGCGTGAAACAGATTCAGGGCGATCGCACAAATGTCGAACAACTAAAAGAAAAGTTATCGACGGTCGAGTTTGACGCTGTTTTTGACAACAACGGGCGCGAACTCAGCGATACAAAGCCTTTAGCTGAAATATTTAAAGGGCGGGTGCAGCACTTTGTTTACATGAGCTCTGCGGGGGTTTATTTGAAGTCGGATCAAATGCCTCATATTGAAGGGGACGCTACCGATCCTAAAAGCCGGCATTTGGGTAAATGCGAAACCGAAACTTACTTGGCCGAGTCCGGTTTGCCTTGGACTTCGATTCGCCCGACTTACATTTACGGGCCACAAAATTATAACGATTTGGAGGCTTGGTTTTTCGATCGCATTGCGCGCGATCGACCGATTCCGATTCCCGGTAACGGAATGCACTTCACGCAGTTGGGGCACTGTCAGGATTTGGCTAAAGCAATGGCGGCGGTTTTGGGGAACTCTAGGGCGATCGGGCAAATTTACAACGTTTCGGGCGATCGATTTGTCACCTTTGACGGTTTAGCCCGCGCCTGCATTCAAGCGGCAGGCAAATCCCCTGATGCTATTAAGATTGTACACTACGATCCGAAACAATTTGACTTCGGCAAAAAGAAAGCTTTTCCGATGAGATTGCAGCACTTCTTCGCTTCCGTTAATAAAGCTGTCACCGATCTTAACTGGCAACCGGAATTTGACTTACTTTCTGGATTGAAAGATTCTTTTCAGAATGATTATGTAGTTTCGGGGCGGGACAAAGCTGAGATTGATTTTTCAGTCGATGATGAAATTTTGAAATCGGTTCAAAGTTAAGTTAGAGTGGGAGCATCCCAAGGCTAGCAAAAATCTAGAAGCCCACCCTAACCCTCCCCTTAGTAAGGGGAGGGAACAAGAAAGAAAGCAAACAGACTGTCACAGTAAAGTTCGCAATGCGACATTACATCGGCGCCAAAGATAGCTACTTAGAGGTGATAGCAAAACTCAACAACGACACGTCTGTAATTATTGCAATCCAAGTTCTAAACCGGCCGACATTGGACAAGGTAGCTTTGTACAATACAGCAACAACTCATGGAACTAGATTAATGATTGAAGAATTGTACAAGGGATTCCCACCTGTAATTTATTTTATTGAAATCCGGACTCCCCAGTTGTCGCTCGACCAATTAAAAAATTTAGATAAGCCATGTTAGATTTTTATAATGCGGAAGATTTAACATCTTGGTTGGAAGCTAATTCTCCAAAAGACTAGGAAATATTAGGTGAATTTCATGCTTGGAATAACACTCGGCAATCGCTACAGTATTATCCGTCACTTGGGAGGCGGCGGATTTGCTCAAACTTATTTAGCTGAAGATAAGCAGCTACCAGGCAATCACCTCTGCGTTGTCAAGCAGCTTAAACCTCAAGCAACAGATCCCGAAACTCTACAGGTAGCTAGACGTTTATTCGATACCGAAGCACAAGTTTTGTACAAACTGGGAAATCACGATCGCATTCCCCGACTTTTTGCTTTTTTTGAAGAGAATCAAGAGTTTTATCTAGTTCAAGAATTTATAGAAGGTCACGATTTAAGTCAAGAAATTACGCAAGCTTCTCCGGGAACTGCGGGAGTCATGCAGGAAGATGCAGTCATTTGTATATTGCAGGAACTTCTCGAAATTTTAGACTTTGTACACCAGCAAAATGTGATTCACCGCGATGTCAATCCCCGCAATATCCTCCGCAGAGATAGAGACGGCAAATTAGTTTTAATTGACTTCGGCGCAGTCAAAGAAATTACTACTCAAATCAGCAATCCTCAGCCCAAGAATAGCTTGAGTGTCAGCATCGGTACTCCCGGTTATATGCCCAGCGAACAAGCTCACGGCAACCCGAAACTCAGCAGCGATATCTATGCGGCAGGTGCGATCGCAATTCAGTTCCTCACTGGCATAAATCCTCACCAAATGCCAAAAAACCCCGATACAGAGGAAATTTTTTGGCAGGACAAAACATCAGTCAGTCCTGAATTTGCGAAGATTTTAGATAAGATGGTAAAGTACGATTTTCGCCAACGTTATTCTAGTGCCGGTGAAACGCTGCAAGCTATTAAAGAATTGAAAAATTCTGTCAGCGGTACAGTTCCTGTATTGCCTCCGGTTGCTGCTGCGAAGGGGCGGCTCAAATCCCGAAAAAAACTGTATTTTAAAATATTGTCGATCGCCAGTTTAATTGGCATCAGTATTATAGCATCAATTTATGGTGTAAATACTTTTAATGCGGCCAACGCAACTGACCTGTACAACCGAGGCAATACTCTTTACAATTTAAGCCGATTTGAAGAAGCTCTGGCAGCTTACGATCGAGCAATAAGTCTCAGGCCGGACTATGCGGAAGTTTGGCAGGAAAAAGCTAAAACTTTATATGAATTGAAAAAATATCGAGAATCGCAGTCAGCTTATGATAAAGCCATAGAATTAAAGCCGGAATACTTGGAAGCTTGGACGGGACGCGGTTATGCTTTGGAGAAGCTGCAACAGTCTCAAGAGGCGATCGCATCTTTTGATAACGCTTTGAAAATCCAGCCCGACTATGCGGCAGCCTGGGAAGGCAGAGGCGATACTCTGTTAGATTCGCAGCGGTACGAAGAGGCGATCGGCTCCTACGAAAAAGCGGTACAATTTCAGCCTAATTTGGACCGTGCCTGGTACAATCGGGGACAAGCTTACCAAAAATTAAAACAGTACGATCGAGCCGTTGAATCCTATCAAAAAGCAGTTGAAATCAAATTTGATAATTATGAAGCTTGGTACAATGTAGGGAATGTTTTCCTAGAAGTTAACAAAAATCAAGAAGCTTTTGAAGCCTACGAAAAAGCCGTGCGGTTTCAGCCAAATTTTTATCAAGGGTGGTACAGTAAAGGCATCGCTTCGCTGAAAATGCGGAGGCATGAAGAAGCGGTAGAAGCTTACGAAAAAGCTGTTAAATTAAAACCGGATTATTATCAAGCGTGGTATAATTTAGGCTGGTCTTACCACGAATTGCGCAGGTACGAACAAGCAATTGAGTGTTACAGCAGAGCCTTAGATTTAAACCCGGAAGAATATCAAGCGTGGTACAATAGAGGAAATGCTCAGTACAATTTAAAGCGGTACGAAGATGCGCTAGTCTCTTACAATGAAGCTGTCTATGTCAAGCCTGACTACTCGGAAGCCTGGTACAGCCGCGGCAATGCACTGGTGGCGGTAAAAAGATACGAAGATGCGATCGCCTCCTATGACAAAGCAATTCGCTACAAACCGGATTACCCCGCTGCAATGGAAGCAAAAAAGCGGGCAGAAAGTCAGTTAGGAACCAGCCCGCTAGAATCCCAAAAACAACAATAATTGTTATTAGTCCCCCTCTGCTAGGACGAGAGGCAAGTGTAGTAGCGATTTCAAGATCCGAACGATCCTGGGGGTAGGTTATCTTTTAGCGAACAGCGGGAGAAATTACGGTAACTCGGCGGCTGTCTACTAACATCGGCCAAAAACCTCGATCGCTCAATGTTTTTACAGCAGCAGTAGCGGCGTTTTGATCCGTTGTATGAGCGACGAATAAAAAGGGACGCTGGCCGTAGGAAGCTAAGCCTACTTGCGTGCCTAATGCTTGCCTGACTTGGGCGGCTAATTCCGGTTGGTTGAAGTAATCTACTAACACTGCATAACCAGGGCCCAGGGGTCGCGGATTGAAGGCAAGATTGCCGCTGGGAGAATTGGTGATTGGTTCAGAATCCGGCGCTGGCTGAGGGTTGTAGACTGGCAAATTTTGGGGTAGCGCGGCTGCGGGCGATCGTACTACGTAAGCTTGCAATCCGACAACATCTTCGATGTATTTAACCCAATCGCTGGCGATTTGCGAGTCGCGAAAGCCGCCAACTCGCGTCACCGTGTCGTTGATGTACCGACAAACTGTGTTGTTAGTATTTCCCGGGAAAGAGCGTTTTGCTCTTTCTTGCTGTTCGGGTGTTGGGGTGACAATTAACAGTAGATATTCATCGGACTGGGGCGGTTGGCAGCTCGACTCAGCTTTAACAGAATTCGAGAAAATTGTCAAGGCAAAAATGGCGATCGAAGTAGCAGAAAATAGGGGTAGAGACAAAATAAATTTGTACAATTGACTCCTAATTTCTGTGAGTCGTTTTGTCGGATTTTTGGCAAGTTTATTCATGCTGTCTGTAGGGATGCAAGGGCATCGGGAATAGTTGGTGATGGTGCTTGAAATTCACCTGTCAGTACATATTCTAATCGCAGTTTCAACCAAGTGATGAAGACTCGATCGGTAGAAATAATAGCGGCGGCTGGCTGAGGGCATTTTGCTTTAACTTCGGCCATTGTCGGTGCTTCTAGGAAAGCGGGCTGTTTGACCAACCAGAAGTCTATTTCTTTTTCTTGTTCGTTGTAGTTGCGAGTTCTTTCTTTAAACACTTCATCTAGGGGTTCTTCTTCTAGCAAAAAGCGTTGGCTGGCTAAAATGTAGTAGTAGGTTTGCATTTTTCTCGGTTGTTAGGGGTTGACGGTTAGCGGTTAATGCCGCCTGTATCTGCCAGTTTTGCTGGTCAGGGGCGGGTTTGCCGAGTTGCGGTTGTTGGAGAGTTCTAGACTCTTGTGCCGTTTACTTTACCTTATTTGCTGTCATCTTGGGTAGATGCTGAGCAAGTCGCCTCAGAAAAATCTTTGGTGGTGAGAGTTGGGGGAGTTGTGAGAGTTGCGAGAGTTGCTGGTTGTTTGGGGATTTGGGCGATTATTTTTCGGGCTGGTGATTTTCGGGAAAATTTAGGTGACAATAGGAAATTAGATGGAATTGCACGTTGAATAATTACCAATTATTGAGGCAATCAGAGGGCTGTTAAACCTGATTGGGAGTGGTTTGCATATGAAAAGTTGTTGGAGTGCGATCGCGACTGGTATTGCTTGGTGTCTGGCTTGGGGCGATCGACGCAAACCTCAATTTGAGATCGGCGTGTTGCAGGAAATGCGACAGGCTTTGAATTCAGGGCAGGAAGTGCCGGAGGATGTGAGGGAAATTGTCGATCGGGTTCGGGAACTAGAAAAACTTGAGTTTCCGAATTCGAGCGGTGAGTTAAAGCAGTTAAGCGAACAGCATCCTCAGCTTTGGAACTCCCGGATCGGCTTAGTTTACGGCGGTGCGACCAAAATCAAGCAATATGTGTTTGACTCATCAAAAATTCAGGATGTGCGCGGTGGCTCGGCCTTATTGGACAGAATAAACCTAGTTGACTTACCTGCTTTTTTTAATAAAAATCCTCAGTTATCCCAATACACAATTCAGTGCCAAGAAATCCGAAGATGGCTCGATCGGACAATTCCCAGCCAGCCAAAACTCTCAGAAGCACTGATTCCCGAACTCATTATTTATTCAACAGGTGGCAATATTCTGGCATTTTGTCCGGCGGCATTTGTTGACGACTTGGCTGATGCCATTGAAAAACGCTACACAGAAGAAACTTTAACTGCCAATTCCTGTGCCGTAGGAGAGAAATTTAAACTCTTAGAAATTCGCTTTGGGTTGCTACGAGAACCCATTGAAAATACACTTTGGCTAGATTGGTATCGTCAGCACTATCAAAAACCGCTGGTTCAAGCTTACTTTGGTAATTTGGCTAAAAATCTAGAGAAGAGTAAAACTGAACGGTGTACTGAAGAGCCTATATCCGTTGAAGATGCTTTTGCAAATAGAAAGAGCTTTAATGAAATAACAACCAAATTGGCAGTTCTCTTTAATCAACGGCGGAGCGGCAATGATTTTTCTAATCGTCCCAGTCGCCGCTATCCGCCGATGTTTGAAACACATCCTTACTTGATGCGAGATGGAAATGAACGCCGTTCAGCAGTAACCATCGTGCAACCACCAGAGTTACCAAGAGAAACCAACTTTTCTGAAACTTCTGCTCGTAAGCATTTAGTTGGTTACAGAGCAAAAAAAGGTTCGCCTCAAGTTCCTGAATGGTACACAAACTCTCAATTGGAGTGGCGAAGTATTAGAGTTGAAGGTTGGGTAGATAGATTCAATAGCTTTCTGAGAAAAAATCCCAGTCTAAAACAGAAATACTATGGAGGTTTGAAATCCGATAACGTTGAAATTGCCGAAAACCTCAGCCATATTGGGAATGCGAGTAAAAATTTTATTGCCTATATCTATGCTGATGGCAATAATATGGGTGGCTATATTCAAAATATTCGCACTCCCCAAAAATATCAAGAGTTTAGTAAAGATGTAGAATTAGCAACGGAGTATGCTGTTTACCAAGCATTAGCAGAGAGTTTGCATCCTCATGAATTGCAAAATTTTACCGATGAAGATTCTACACTCACTAACGGCGATTTAGTCCATCCTTTTGAAATCATTACCATTGGTGGGGATGATATTTTCTTGATTGTTCCAGCAGATAAAGCATTGGCGATCGCCCAAACTATCGGACAACGATTTGAAAAAATATTGCTAAAACAACAGCCATTGGTAGAAAATTCAACAGCCACAGAACAAATCAAGGGAGACTATCAGATTCAGGGATCTAATAAACCTATCGACCCGAAAAAAATCCACCGCTACAAACCTACAGAAGCTCCTCTTTCTCAATGCCAACTCAGTACCTCAAGTGGCGTACTAATTACAGCTTATGATACCCCCATCTATTATGCCAAAGATTTTATCGATCAATTACTGAAATCAGCAAAAGAACGAGCCAAAAAATTAAAAAGCGCCGGATACTATGGCGGAACCGTAGATTTTATGGTAATGAAATCTGTTACCATGATTTCTTCGGATGTAAAAGTATTTCGCAAGGAGGCATTGTTCAAGAAACTGAAACCCAACCTCAAGCTTTATGCTGCGCCCTATACATTACATGAATTAGGAGGATTACTAAGCTCAATAGAAGCCTTAAACAAGGCTAAATTTCCCAAGTCGCAACTTTACCAAATTAGGAGTTTATTAGAGCGTGGGAAACACACAGCTATTCTTAATTACCGCTACTTCCGCACGCGACTGCAGCAAGGAAAATCAGAACTGGAAAAACATTTTGAAGAAGCTTGGTGTCAACCAAAAGATCCAACTAACCCTGGCAATTTAGCTCCTTGGATGTATGATGATGGGTCGCTTGAGACTGACAAGTCAGACTATCCACTTTTTGAAACCATTTGGCGAGACATGGTAGATTTATATGATTTTATTGCTGCCTCTGAAGATGACGTGGTGTTAGAATCAGAGCTAGCGACCAGGGAGGTTGAATCATGATTTTTCTCGATGAAATATCCAACTCCAGCCTCACATCCTATGAAATTACCGCTGTAATTGACTCTGCTTTGTGTGTCGGTGCGGGTGGTTCTTCAGGTTCGCTAGCTGATAAACCAATTGTTCGCAACTCAGAAAGAAATTTAGTGATTCCTGGTTCTCAAATTAAAGGGCGTTTGCGTCACGAGTGTGAAAAAATTGCTAGAGGTTTGCATTGGGCAGTTTGTTATTCTCCCAACCCTCAAACCATGTGTCCTCAAAGAGCAGGTTTAACAGAAAACTTCGATCGCCCGGAATATCATGTATCAGGTTACGAGGGGAAGCATTGCCTAATTTGTAAAATATTCGGCAATCCAGTTTTGCGTTCTCGCATCTTATTTGATGACTTAATCTGTATGGAAGACCCAGAAAACTTACCAGAAATATTGCGTCCAGGTGTCACACTCAATCGTCGTCGTCGCGTTGCTGAAGAGCAAAAACTTTACTTCCTAGAAACCTCGCCAGCAAATACCCAACTTAAGTTTACAGGACAAATCCACCTATCTGATGCGCCACAGAATGCTAATGCACCAGATAATGCTAATGAACCCGATTATGCAGGAGCATTAATATTAACTGGATTGAGACATATTCATGCTTTAGGTGGTAGTAAATCAGCAGGTTTGGGATGGCTGCATTGGGAATTTCCTAACTTACCCTTGAAAGAAACCGCGTGGGATTTTCTCGCAAAAGGAGAGGGAGAATGAAAAAGATTAATTTAGAAATTAAAGCATTGTCTCCTTTGGCGATCGGGAGACAGAAACCAGGCGGCTCAATTAGTGAAGCAGAGAGTTACATTCCCGGTACTGTGATTCGAGGAGCAATAGCAGCTTACATACTGAAACGCGCTAATACACCCATTACTGCTAGCGACAATTTTCACAGTTTGTTTTTGGGCGATAATCCAGCTATTTTCCAAAATGCTTATCCTGCAACTCTGAATATTGATGATGATATTGTCATTGGGAATGATATCAGGATATTACCCGTTACTGCACTCAGTTCCAAAACTCAGCCTGGATTTATGCCAGAAAAAAATGGTGTTTTTGATACACTAATCGATCGCTTCTGTGCTGAAGGCTTCGGTCAGCTTTACGATCCAAATTGTCCGGCGGATGGCGATCGAGTTGACGCATTCACTGGCTTTTACAGCGAATTTAATGAAGACTACTATAGTCCTTCTGCAAGTACCCGTCTATTAACACGAGTCGGCATTAATCGCCGCCGAGCAACATCAGAAGAAAAGGTACTTTACAGTATTGAAGTTCTGAATGAGTCTAAGGGTAAAGGTAATAAAGAAAAACCTGTTGTCTATTCTGGGGCGATCGTAGTCGTTGATGAACTCGCAAACTCCCTACAAAACTTTATCAATAATCACCAGGAGGATCTGCGATTAGGAGGCTCAACTTCACGGGGATTAGGGCGAGTTAAAATTACAGCTAAGTCACCTGTAGAGGGAAAAGCTGTTAAGCCATTGGTAGAAGAGCGAGTCAAGGAGTTTCAGGATAAATTGCATCAGCGATGGGATGAATGGAAGAGAATTTATAACCAACCTTTAGAAGATTTACTACAAAATCGCACTTATTTCACTATCGATCTACAATCTGATGCTATCTTAAGAGAAAAGTGGCGACGCACTACTGTTATTTCAGAAGATATGCTCCAGCAGTTTGCCGGAGTGGCTGATTTATCTCTAAAATTGCACGCTGCTTACAGCAGTTATGACTATTTATCTGGTTGGAATTCTGCATGGGGGTTGATGAAAGATGTGGAATTGATTACAAATAAGGGAGGTGTTTATCTATTCAGTACCAATCAACCCAATTTATGGATGGATAAATTGAAGGATTTGGAAGTGAATGGAGTAGGCGATCGCACAGAGGAAGGTTTTGGTCAAATACGTGTTTGTGATGAATTTCATTTAATTCTTCGTGAGGATGCTGTCTAAAAATGGATAAACTTATAGATATCTTCTTAACAGAACAATTAGCGTTAAGACTTGAACGGGAAATTAGCAACCAAATGGATGAGGTGATAGGTAACAAAGTAAAACCGATATCTCAAAAATTTTCAATAGCCAGCAAAGATAAAAAATCTCCATTTAGAAATGTTCTTGCTGTTGCTACTGATTCTAGCTCATCGCTTGAGGTTATCAAAAACTATATACGTTATCAAGTCGGGCGTAAAGAGTCTAGTCCAATTTGGAAAACTTCCCAAAATAGCGAACTATTTGCTCAAGCAGTAGTTAATGACTTACAGAATTTGAGTCAAGATGCTCAAGAAATTGTGCAACGACTCAGAAGGGCTATTCCAAAAGGTAATTCTTTGGAACCTTATTTGGAAGATAATCAAAATAGAGAGAAGATCAAAAAAGATATTCACCTTAAACTTGCCCAGCTATACTTAGGCTATCTGGCAAGAGAACATACAGCTTCAGTCGGTGAAAGTAAGTTAAAATAAATATCAACATCGAACAAGTATCAAACAGGAGACAAATTATGAATCGTCTAGTTATTTCAACTGTTGGCACGAGTTTACTAATCAATCAAATTAGTGATAGACGCGATCCTAAAGGTTGGGAGGATATGTTACAACAAACGGCTAATCTTACTCAAGAACAGATTAATCAATCTGCTCCTGAAGTTGTAGACATAATTAAAACTTTGAAGCAGAGAGCTGAAAAAAAGCTCAATGATGGCAATACCCTAGAGATTAGAGAGGCTAGCGCTGAATTGAATGGTATTTATGGATTGTACGAGGAGCAACTAGAGAAGGGTAGGCTAGACACTCACTACTTGGTGACTACAGATACAGCGCAAGGTCAAATTACTGCAAATATCATAAAAGAATTTCTAAAAACAAAAGTAAATTTTGTAGATATAATTACGCCGGAAAAACTTTCAACCGCAAGCACTAAAAGTTTTCATCAGGGAATTGATGATTTAATTGACTGGGTTGATAAAAAAGTCAAAAATTTTCCCAAACCCAAATATGATATCTATTTCAATTTGGTAGGTGGTTTTAAAGCTTTACAAGGATGTATGAACACAATCGGTATGTTTTATGCCGATAAAATTACCTATGTTTTTGAAGGCCAATCCTCAAAACTAATTACCATACCGCGCCTACCAATTACAGTGGATACTAATATTCTTAAAAACCATGCAGTTACTTTAGCCTTACTTGAGGCTGGTGCTAGCTTGTCACCTGAAAAAACGACAACTGTTCCGGAAGCAATGGTTGCAGAAAGAGATGGACAAATGACTATTTCTAACTGGGGACAACTTATCTGGAAGAAATATGGAGATGATTTTTTATCGCAAGACTTATTAGATTTCCCTAGAATATCTTACGCAGGTGATTTTAGAGGAGAGTATAAAAAAATTAAAGATGTAAATGATAAAGTTCGGATACAAAAAACTATTGCTAAAGTTTCAAGGATACTAGAAGAATCTAATGGTAATACTAGAGAAGTTGGTAAACAAGTTGAGTATTATCCATATCAAGGAGCCAAAGATAAAGAAGGAGTTGACCATTTTTATGTAGGAAAACAGTTCCGAATTAGTTGTAAAATCCAAAATGGAATTTTAAAGCTACGACATTATGGAACTCATAAGTATGTAGAGGGAAAAGAAACCACTTAATAAGAGTAAAAAGTATGTTTTACACCTTCAAATACCGCCTATAACTAACAGGAACCCTCACACCGTCACCGCACTCCGCTTTTGACTTCTTTGAAAAATATACTACAGCTATCCGTACAAGATGTGTTTGGCTGGTTAATTGTGAATTAATTTAATTCCTCGGGTAAGTTTATGTTTGACACTTTCAAAAATCGACTGGAAATCACAGGTACACTCACAACAGTAACCGCATTGCGGATTAGTAAAGGTCGATCGACCGAACCAATTGGCTCTGATTTACCTGTAATTAAAGATGCTTTGGGCAGACCCTTAATTCCCGGTTCAAGCTTTAAAGGTTCTCTCCGATCGCGCTTAGAGAGCTTCCTCCGAGGTATCGACCCAAATCTAGCCGAAGATCCGGCTAACTACACAAGTTCAACTAGAAACAATCAAGTCAAAGATTTAAAAGTAAAATACCAAAATGATGACTTGAATTTAACACAAGAACTGCTCGACATAACAGACGATATTGGCAGTTTATTTGGCACTCCTTGGATGGCGAGCAAATTTCAAGTACGCGACTTAACCGTACAACCCGATGCGTGGTTCGGACAATATCAAGAACGAGATGGAGTAGCCATTGACAGAGACACAGAAACCGCCGCAGACGGAAAACTTTACGACTACCAAGTTGTCCCCGCCGCAACTCCCTTTGATTTTAAAGCAGTAGTTGAAAATGCTCAGGATTGGGAATTAGGTTTATTAATGATTGGTTTGCATCAATTTGAAACAGAACAAATTCCTCTCGGAGGCGGGCGATCGCGCGGTTTAGGAGTGGTTAAACTAGAAATTGATAAGATGCGCTGGATTGATGTTGAAGACCATCCCGAATTTTTGTTAGAATACTTAAAAAAGTTAGTCATGGGAGATGAAACGGCTTATGAAGATGCGGCAGATTATAAAGATGAGTGGGTACAAAAGCTGATCGATCGACTGAACAATAACATTTCTCAATCATCCCCAAATCAAACAGCTCAAGGCTAAAACTAAACATCCCACACAGGAGGTCAATATGAGTTTCAGCAATTATAAAGATATCGGTGAAGTTCTCAAAGAGTTTCAGATTACTTATACAGAAGCTAATTTCATGGGAGAAACTGAATTTAATATCCCTGAGTATTTTAGGGAAGACTTAGCATTTATGATGCGAGAAGCAGTTGTGGACAATTCAGAGTTTGCTGTGTGCGAAAATTTGATATATCCAGTTATCAAAGAAGTCTGGAAATCTTATTATAGTAAGTTTGTTCTCTGGAGCCATAGATCTCTTACCTACGACCTGAATCTGTCTGGTTTTCCTGAATATATTTTGGCTAAACGCTCTCCTTTGGGAAAATTCGTGTTTGAAAAACCTTATTTTCTGTTAGTTGAGGCTAAGCAAGATAAATTCGACGAAGGGTGGGCGCAGTGTTTAGCTGAGATGATTGCAGCACAGCGGTTAAATGGCGATTTGCAGGTAACAATATTTGGGATTGTTTCTAATGGAAAAGGATGGGAGTTTGGCAAACTTGAAAATCAGAATTTTATGCACAATCAAGCTTTCTACACTATTCAGGAAATCGATCGCCTATTTGCTCTTGTCAACTATGTTTTTCAGCAATGCGAAATTCAGCTTGATGAGTTAGTAGCTGCTTAATTTCTAACTATCTCTTAAATTACTCACCCATGCACAAACGACTTGTCAATCATTGCACGATCGCCCTCACTATAATTCCCGACGGCCCAATTCTCATCAAATCCGGCAAAGAAGGAGCCGATCCAACTAAACCGGATATGGAGTTTGTCGAGACTTACCATGCAGGAGGGAAGTCAATTTATCTACCGGGAAGCAGTTTAAAAGGTGCTATTCGCGCTCATGCTGAGAGAATTGTCAGAACCCTAGGAAGAGATAGTAATCCTAACGATCCGAAAGTTCTCTGGGCTAACGATCCATTGAATGACAAGCATGATTACTTGAAAGATAAATCATCCAGCGATATTTACAAGTTCTCTTCTTTTACCGATCGCATTTTCGGCAACACTTCAATTGCTAGCAGACTTAGAATAGAAGATGCTCACCCAATTGATAAGAAACAGCTCAAAATTCAAGAACGCAATGGAGTCGCGATCGATCGCGTTTTCGGCTCTACGATACCAGGAGCATTATTCAACTACCAAGTCTGCACCGCCGGAGAATTTCGCACTAAAATACATCTCAAAAACTTTTCCTTAGCACAATTAGGCTTAATTGGCTTAGTTTTGCGAGACTTAAATGATGGCTGGTTTGGAATCGGTTTTGCCAAATCTCGCGGTTTGGGGACGGTGACAGTCAAATATAACGAAGCCGTAGTTCAATATCCCGGTTGTCAATTAGATCGAGATAATCGCCAAATTCAACAAATAGTCAAACCCGGTCGATGGGGACACGCTTTTTTGCTGGGTGCAGGAGAATTTTTAGACACTGAAGAAGCCGCAAATTATGGCTTTTCTAAACCCGATCGCGAACAAACTCCAATTGCTGCTGAACCGATGGATTTAGGTTTTGGAGTGCAGCTAAAATGGCAAGGCGACGGTGAAACTGGTGTGCCCAATTTATTTAAATGTGCGGTTCAGGCTTGGAGTGAATTTTTAAGAGGGGCCGCAGCATGACAGGATATGTTGGTTTTAAACAAGTTTCATCATCAGCAGAACTTAAGAATTTGCTAGATAAATTAGCAACTGATAAAAGTTATTATTTTGTGCGATCGCCCCACGCAGTCAGCGGCATTTGCATGAAATTGCCCGATGAGTTTTTCCCCGGTTTTGAAGGGCAAATGTTTAATGCCGATCGCGAATTGCGCTGGAAAAAGCAGGGAAGTGCATATCAAGCGTTAGTGCTGAGTCGAGTTGAAGCCGATTTAGAAGGATTTGAGCCGATCGGTGACAATTGGGAATGCTGCGATCGCGCTGCTTACTTTCACGGCATTGACGAAACTAAATTCCCTAAAAGCTTTATTTATAAGGGAGAAAATGATGAAAAACTTGACTTTAACAATATTAGCATAGGTCAGCGATACTTTCAAGAAAAAAGAACTGCTACCGTTCATTTTGTCGCCCTCACTGTCAGGAGTATAAATGACTAATAATCCCCCGCCAAAGCCCCGACGTTCTACACCGCCGCCAAGTAGTCCGGTTTCTAATAATAATCCCGCTGAAATTGGAGGATCTAAACCTTATAAATTAATTAGTTTCCCCAAGGAACGACCGCCAAAAAATCCTCCGGCCGGACATCACCAATATTTGGGCGATCGCCTGCACGGAACTTTGTTTCTAACTTTGAAAGTACAGACTACTTTGCACGTCTCTACAGGCGTAGTTGTCATGGGTAGCGACATAGGCAGCCGCGTCCCTTTAATCAAAACAATGGTTCAAAATATTGACCAAAAGTTATCAATTCAAGGTAGTTCTCTCAAAGGCTGCATCCGGTCAGCATACGAAGCCATTACTATAAGTTGCATCTGTAAAACAAAAGCAGATAGAAACACAATTCCCGATGGATATTCCGAATGTAAACTAGACCGAAAAAAAAACATAGTTAAAATTTGTCCTGCCTGTCAAGTATTCGGTGCCTTAGATTGGCAAGGGCTAATTGAATTCAGCGATGCTAAATGCCAAAATACGGGCTTTGCTACGGGATTTATGCCCTCTTTATATCGTCCCCGTCCCGATCAAAGACGAGCATATTTTGACGCAAGAGGCAAGGTAGCAGGGCGCAAATTTTACTATCACACAATTCGGGCGATCGACAAAGGTCAAAATCAAGGAATTACCGTTCAGCAAGCGGCTAAAGAGTATACTTTCAAAACACAGATACAATTCAAAAACTTAACAGCAGCAGAGTTAGGAACGCTTTTGATTGTGTTGGGGCAAGATCCAAAATATGCGATCGCCCTCAAGGTAGGCGGCGGGAAGCCGATCGGCATGGGAACAATGACTGTGGAGGTAACAGCGGCAAGGGTGTTGCAGAATAAGGGAGATTTGCGCGATCGCTATTCCTCCTACAATCCTCCTGAATCTGACAGCATGACTGGCACAAAATTGCAACAATTTATGCAAAAAAATATTCAAGCTGCTCATTCTAGCTTAGTGCAAGCAAATCAATTGCAACAACTAGCTGAAGTATTGAAATATCCGACCGATCGGGAACCTCCAACAGGAATGTATTAAAGATGTCTAATACTGAATTAGGGACAGAATCTTTGACCGAAAACCAGTGGGGAATTGCCCACGCGATCGCTCAAACTTTAGTTAAAGAACAAACCGATGTAAATGAATTGGGAAAGGCGATCGCCTATCTCCGCAATGCAGTTAATCAAGATCGAGCTGATGCCAATTCCCGGTTTTTCAAGTATCTTAAAACCCTAGTCGGTAATGGCAGACAAATCGGACACAGTGCCAAAACCACAGATTATTACCGCAGCATCGACAAAGCTTGTAGCGATTGTCTCAAAGGATTTCAAGGGGATGCTAGCACTTTGCTGCAAATTTTAGGTTGGGCATCTCGTTTGATGCGTTACTACAAAGAAGCGGGGCCGATTGGAGAAGTTGTGGCCCCAGTTGTAGAGTCAGGGAGACAAGTTGAAATTGCTAAGGCGATCGGCAGTCATGAGTTTGCAGTGGGTCAAATTGTCGAAGCCAAAGTTACTGCTGTCAAAGGGAACAAGGTGACATATGAAATTCTGGGAACTATCAGGCTAACTGAGAAAGAACCTAAAAATGCACAATTTTTTTCTGAAGGTCAAGTGGTGAAAGTTGAGGTTTTAGACCTTAAGGAAGATGGCAGTCTTAGAAAAGTCAAATACTGTGAATAAGAATATTGAGCGTTGCTGAAGGTCGGATGATTTTCGGGTAGAAGAAGGGTTGATACGAGAATAGAGCATGGCTGTAAATTGCCAACTCTTCACCACCATTAGAACATCAAAGTGGACACAAGTTGATATAAGACATGAGAACAAAGCCTTTTAGTATATTACGAGAGAGGATGACGCCAGAGCGAAGGGCAAAGATTGAAACGCGAGTTCAACTCGCCTTACTCCATCTTACCCTTTTGGAACTTCAAAAGTCGTTGGGGTACACAGAGGAAGATATAGAAAAAGACATCAACGCTGTTGATCCTACTTTTTCTGATTTGGAGAACATAGATGATCTTCAAGTATCTGCCCTCTCTCGCTATATCCAAGCTCTTGGTGGGAGTCTAAAATTAGTAGCTAATTTCCCTGACAAGGAAATCGTTCTTGCTCAGTTCGAGTAAGTAATACTCAATAGTATCGACAACAAAAAAGAGTTCGGGAGATTATAATCATCCGGCTCTTTTTTGCAGAGAAGGGCTTGATTTTTATCAAAATGAGGGCGATTCTTTAGAAGACTGGAGAGGGAAAAATTTCCAAAGACTTCAACAAGTCTTTCAACTTACCCCGCAAGGGGATGGTAACACGCATCTAGTATGGTGATTGAACAGTTGATTCAGTTTTCACCTCTTCCCCGCAAGGGGACTTTAATCGATCGACCTAATTGCTTCCCACACTTTTTTAAACGCGCGATCGCCCTTTCCCAATCCTCCATTCAGTCAAGGGCGATCGCCATTTTTTATGTTTTATATTGATAAGAATTCCAAATATTACGCAACCGACACAATGGAAGTGTCTGGCTAAATAAATAATTACCGATCGCACCCCCACTCCCATCCGCTCCCCGTCATCCCCCGATTTGTGGCATTCTATATCTGAAAACCTCACAAAACACCGCATGAAGGAGGGCAGCAAGTACCAGTCGCTCTTAAATTATCTGCGCCAAAATCGCCATCTCGACGAAGTAACCCTCAACTTCGCCGAAATAGAGGCATTGCTAAACGACGCACTCCCCCCTTCCGCACGCACTCAGCAAGCTTGGTGGAGCAACCGCAAAAAGGGCGCTCTGCAAGCTACCGCTTGGATGGAGGCAGGATATCGGGTGGAAACAGTTGATTTCGACGCACAACGGGTAACATTTCGCAAGTTAATCCAGAAAATTCAGGTTCAGCAGGCGGGCGATGCCGTCCAGTGGAATAGCGAACTCATCAAGGCATTGCGTCTCCATATGGGGTTGACACAAACAGAATTTGCAGAACGGTTGGGGGTTGACCAGAGGACGGTGAGTAAGTGGGAGAACGGACACTTACCTGCTCGTTCCACGCTAAAACATCTGAATTTAGTCTCCGAAGTAGCTGGTTTCAGCTTTAGGGGAGAATCTAAAAACACAGATTAAAGTATTGACATTTTACAATTTTAAATTGTATATTGTTAGAGTAAGGCTTAGTTAGGCGATCGTCAAGTGCGATCGCGCCAAAAAACAAAGCCCCCAAAAACAAAAGCCAGCGCCGCAAATGTGGCACTGGCCGATTCAAAATTAAAAAATCACCTCTATGATACACCATTCTTTCAGGCCTCGCCCGATTACCGATCGAGAAAAACGAATCATTCAGCTTTACGCTGACTGTCAACTGGCGATGACTCCGCAGCAATTCTACGCAAAATGGGACGTCCCGCAAGAAGCTCTAGCTCTCATTTGCTGTCGATCGCTTTCTACTGTGCGTCGCTGGTTTACCAGGGGAGGCAAGCACCGCCATCCCCAACTGCACGACTTGCGTCACCTCGCCTTGATGAATTTTCTGTTAGAGCATTTTGAAGCGATTCCCCCAGAACTTCGGCAACAACTTTGCTTAGCCAATTCGTAATCTTGCATTTTTTTCTAGCCACCTGACAAAGTAGGTGGCTTTAATTTAGCCCCCTATAATAATTAAGGTGAGACAATCCCTGACAAAAAAACAGATTTTTTTGTTTGGGAACTCGCTATGCCTTCCAGTGTTTATAAAACCCTTGATGCCCTTATCTTAAATCGCGAACCAATCCATCAAAACATAACAGAATAAATAACCCCACCCAAAATCATGTCTTGACTTCGATCGATTAAAGGCTAGACTGATTTAAGCTTTACCATAAAATTTTCTCCCCGTTCATGAACATCGCTTATCTAATCAACCTATATCCCAAAGTCAGCCACAGCTTTGTCCGCAGAGAAGTTATAGCCGTTGAAACTTGCGGCCTGAAAGTCGCACGCTTTTCGATCCGATCCTGCGAGTCAGAACTCGTTGATGAGGCAGACAAACTAGAGCAAGAATTGACTAAAGTAATCTTAGGAGTTGGTGTACAGGGGTTAGCGTGGGGCTTGCTGCGCGTTGCCGCAACTAGACCAATTCGATTCATCGAAGCTGTGCGGTTAATGTTCAAAGTTGGCTGGCACTCGGAACGGGGGATTTTGCGGCATCTAGCTTATTTAGCAGAAGCTTGCATTCTTTTAAATTGGTTGGCAGAATCGGGTATCGCACACGTTCACGCTCACTTCGGGACAAATTCGACAACAGTCGCAATGCTGTGCCGCGTGCTTGGCGGCCCGGCTTACAGTTTCACCGTCCACGGCCCTGAAGAATTTGATAAACCCACACTTCTTTCCTTAAACGAAAAAATTAAGCGATCGACCTTTGTAGCAGCAGTTAGTTACTTCGGTAAAAGTCAGCTTTTCCGGTGGTGCGATCGCACTTTTTGGTCAAAAATTCACGTCATACACTGCGGCGTAGATGCCGCATTTTTAGCTGCACCCTACGTCCCCATACCCGCAGCACCCCGCTTAGCTTGCATTGGCCGGCTCAGCGAACAAAAAGGTCATTTGTTATTGCTAGAAGCTGCTAACTTGCTAGCAGTTCAAGGCTTAGAGTTTAAGTTGGTACTCGTAGGAGACGGGCCGCTGCGATCGGATATTGAAAAGCAGATTCTGCAACTCGGCCTGCAAAATCACATAGAAATTACCGGCTGGGCCAGTGGCGATCGAGTTCAGCAAGAGATTTTAGCTTCACGGGCAATGGTATTGCCGAGTTTTGCCGAAGGTTTGCCCGTCGTAATTATGGAAGCCCTCGCTCTCAATCGGCCCGTAATTAGCACTTATGTTGCTGGCATCCCGGAACTCGTAGAACCCGGTGTTTGCGGTTGGTTAGTTCCTCCCGGTTCCGCAGAAGCATTAGCCGTAGCCATGCGCGCGGTATTGGAAGCACCTGTAGAAAAGCTAGAACAAATGGGGAAAACAGGAGCCCAGAGAGTTGCTCAACAACACAATGTTGATTTAGAGGCAAAAAAATTAGTCGCGCTGTTTGAGAGTGCTTCAGAAGGGTGCAAAACCTATTGATTAACTGACATCAAACTTGTTAGCATCGGAATTATTCATATATCTCTTCTCTTTATCTGCGTGAATCTGCGTCAATCCCTTCTCATCTGCGGTTACTAAATTATCTTTTTTTAACCGCAGATGAGGGCAGATTAACACAGATTCACGCAGATGAATGAGATTAATTCCGGTTGCAGCGTCCGTGATTGTTGACTGTTGACTGGATTTTACAATTCCGATGCTAACCGGATTTGATATGACATCTTGCACAATTATTAATAAGTATTTCAAGGGCGGGATCTCCTGCCCACCCACAGGAAAATTAATTGTTTGTGTAACAAGCCGTCCAGTCTGTTCCTTTAATTAAAGCAACCTACTTACAAACTTTTTAAGGAATAGGAACAGATCGCAACAACTTGTCAACAATCGTCTTAGCCCTCCTTCCCCCCGCCGGAATCAACCTGTGAGACAGGACGTGCGGCGCCAAATCCTTCACATCATCCGGGGTCGCAAAATCCCGCCCCGAAATAAACGCCAAAGCCTGGGACGCCCGGTGCAAAGCCACCGCACCCCGCGGACTCACCCCCAAAGTAATCTCCTCATCCTCCCGCGTCGATCGCACCAAATCCACAATATACTGTTTCAAAGAGCCTTCCACCTTCACACCAGCGCACAAACGACGCAATTCCTGCACTTCTTCCAAAGAAATACAAGGCTGCAAATCTTCAACAGCAAAACTATCAGAAAGCCGTTCCAACATTTGCAACTCTTCCAACGCAGCGGGATAGCCCAAAGTCAAAGACAAAGTAAACCTATCCATCTGGGCTTCCGGTAGCGGAAAAGTGCCTTGATATTCGATCGGGTTCTGAGTCGCAATCACAAAAAACGGCGCCGGAACATTCCGAGAAACTCCATCTACTGTCACCTGCTTTTCTTCCATCACTTCCAGCAAAGCTGATTGAGTTCGCGGCGTCGCTCGATTGATTTCATCGGCAAGCAAAACATTAGCAAAAACTGGTCCGGGCAAAAACTCAAACTCTCCGCTGCGCGGATTCCAAATATTAGTACCGGTGATATCCGTCGGTAACAAATCGGGAGTGCACTGAATCCGCTGAAACTTGCCATCGATCGATCGCGCCAAAGACTTCGCCAGCAGCGTTTTTCCCACACCCGGCACATCTTCCAGCAGCGCGTGCCCGCCCGAAAGTACGGCTACCAGCACCAAGCGAATAGCATCGGCTTTGCCAACAATAGTCTTGCCTAGATTTTGTTTGAGCCGCTCAATATTTTGTCTCATATCCCTGATTTCTAATTGTTAATTGCTAGTTGCTAATTGTCGAAAAGATATCAAGATTGCCAAAATCTTGAGTCTTTACCTTGCCGACTTCGTATTTGTACAACTAGAATTTAGTCTGACTCATGTTGCACCATTTTTTAAACCGCTCGCCCGTTCTATATCACATAATTATTAGACTTTAGCAGCTAATACGCTTCTAGCAACATCACAATCTGCCTGAATTTGAGTTTTGAGAGCATCCAGAGAAGCGAATTTTTGTTCGGGCCGCAAAAACTCTACCAAACTCGCGCTCAAGGTTTTACCGTACAAATCCCCAGACCAATCTAACAGGTGAACTTCCACAGTGGGTTGCAGCCCGTCTACCGTCGGGCGGCAACCAACATTCATCACCCCATTGACAAAAAATAAATTTGATGCTACGCCGGGGATTAGAGATTTGGGATTTTCCCGCTGATAGGAAGAACTTTGATCTTTCATCTTTTCCCCTCCATGCTTCACCGAGACTCGCACTGCGTACACGCCAAAACGTGGCAAAAATTTTTCCGGCGGCAGTTCGATATTAGCAGTAGGAAATCCGATCGTTCTGCCCAGCCGCTGTCCGCCAACCACAGTCCCCATTAAACTGTAAGGTCGCCCCAGCAACTGATTCGCTCTTGTGACGTCGCCGGATGCCAGACCTTCGCGGATTGCAGAACTGCTGATCCGTACCGTACCGCAATTGTGCAGGGGTACAAGAGCAACATCAACACCGTAACCCGAGGCGATCGACTGCAAATCCACAGACGTCCCAGCGCGTCCCCGTCCAAACCTAAAATCAACCCCCACACTAATTCGGCTCGCTTTTAATTGTCGAACCAGAATTTCCTCGACAAACTCAATAGCCGTCAAAGTCGCCAATTCTCGATCGAACGGCAGCAGCACAAGTTGCTCGACGCCTATTGCTTCGAGCAATTCTACCTTTTCTGCCAGAGGTGTCAGCAGTTTTTTCGGTTGACCCGTAAAGAATTCTTGCGGGTGGGGATCGAATGTCACCACAGTGCTGTAAAGCCGCTCTACCCCATGAGAATCGAGACCAGAGAGGCTGTTGCCCTCTGCCCTTGTCTGCCCTATCAAACCATCGAAACTATGGCTGCTGCCGGCTCGATCGGGAGGTGCTGCTGAGTCATTGTCGCAGCTCGCCGGATCTTCGCTTTCCAAATTTTGATCTCTGCCAGCGTTTGAGCGCAAGTTTTGCCCCGTCTCCGAAACCGTCACAGAATTTGGCCCAGGCGATTTATTTAAAATTGGCTGCACGACTTGTCGATGCCCTAGGTGCAAACCATCAAAGTTTCCCAAGGCAACAGAAGTTGGAGTCAGAGCAGCGGTACAAGAAGAAGTTACCCACACGCTTAAGATTTTGACACACTTAGCCAGATTGCGATCGCCAGTCGATTTTAGATGTTAGATGTTAGATTTTAGATTGACTCCACAGATGCAATCTGGGAGATTGAACTTTGGTCTAAACTTTTTGGTTTTCCACGACTTAAACCGGGGGCTGGTATCCGTCTTTGAGGTCAGCCCTAACTTAAATTGGAGATTTCCGACCTCAAGATGTAACAAGCATCTGGCAATATCAAATCCATCAGACAGGCACTTTAGGCACTTGCACCGACGCTTCAGACAAATCTTTCTCAGGAGGCAGCAACTGTAACGACAAACCTTCCCGCGCCATCAAACTGTTCGGGAACCTTTGAGCCACTTGTTCTCCCACCCTGTCTAAAAACTCGTCATTGTGCAGCGGGTCGTGGTGAAAAATCACCAACTTTTTGACATTAGCAGCCTTTGCCACCTTCACCGCTTCCTGCCAAGTCGAATGTCCCCAGCCGACCTTGCTGCTCTTCTCCGCATAATACTCCTCATCGGTATAAGTAGCGTCGTAGATCAGCACCTCAGCATCCCTGGCCAAATACAGCACATTTTCGTCCAAACGGTCGGGAAAATGTTCCGTATCAGTCACGTAAGCAGCCGAATACCCCCGCCAGTTCACGCGGTAGCCTATAGCTTCCCCGGGATGGTTCAACAAAGCAGTTTCCACCTTAATCTCTCCGATTTCCAGCGGTTTGCCCACTTCTATATCGTTAAATTTCAGGTCTGCCCCCATAATTTGCAGTGGCACCGGAAAATTGGGGTGCAGCATCTGGTCGTGGAGCCGCTGCTGGATACTAGCCTTATTAGGAGCAATAGCCCCATAGATGTGAAAACAATTGCCCTGAATAAAAGCTGGGACAAAAAATGGGAATCCTTGAATGTGATCCCAGTGAGAGTGAGTAAAAAATATATGAGCTTTTACGGGCATCTGCGACAGGAGAGTTTGTCCCAAAACCCGCAATCCAGTACCGCCATCGAAAATTAGGCGACTGTCACCCACTCGCATTTCTATACAGGGCGTGTTACCCCCGTAACGTACTGTTTCAGCCCCGGGAGACGCTATGCTACCTCTAACGCCCCAGAAGTGAACCGTGAATTGGTTTTGCATACTAGACATGGGTTTTCCTGCAAGATTGTTCCGGCGAGCCATCGGTAAGGTGTTTACATACTGGTAAGGGTTTTACAATCAAACCCAAGCTCTTTGACCGTCGAGAAACGCACTTGTTGGAAGTGCCAAGAGTCTCGCTTGCCAGAGAATGCAAAACTGTTGGGTTTGACAACTGAGCAAGAAATTACAAGCTAGATTAATCCAGTCTCGATCGTAAGTATTCTTTTCTTCTCTTGACTAGCCTAACCTCCGCAGACACAGTTTGGGGCAGCAGTTCTACCTGAGTCTGGTCAAAAGCCGCTGTTTTTCCAGTCTCCGCACTTGCGGCACCAGGATCGCGCGGTTGGTTGTTGGCGCTGCTGCTTTACGGGTTTGAACCCGGATGATGCCCGAACTGCTATCTAGTCCGGTCGAGCGACCATAATATCGAGGCTCCTGGGCGGGTTTACGGCGAGATCTGGCTGATATTGCCGATCGGGCGTGACCGGACGGCCCCTACAATAATTACGGTTAATTTGCCGGACTTCATATGCTGCTTTATAAAACCTACTCAAACATGAACAAACCTGACCGTCAACGGAGTACCGTTAGACCGCAGGCTTCTTTTTCCCTCGATGCAAGGGTTTTTTTGAGTGAAGTAGAACCACCGCCACTTTCTTCATTACTGTTTCAACGTGCCAGAAAGTACATTGAAAATCAGGATGCTCCCGAAATATAATTAGCCAGCTTCCCAACCTCCGACAGCCACCCCTTTCATCAAGAGGCGTGGATTCGGGGTACGAAGGCGAAGAAGACCTCCTTTAACTCCCCTCTAAATACACGCCTTGGACGAACCGGCTGATAGTTAACTTTAGTTCCCTAAAGCCAGTTGAAGTTGACTGACAACGCTATGGGATAGTCGCCTATCCCAAGATAAGTCGGCTATCCCCCGATCGCCAAAGGTTATATAGTTAACTTTAGCGCCTAAACCTAAATTAGTCTATCTAGAAGAACTTATCTTTCTAGATGAAGAAGAGGTAGGTTTAGCCAACTATTTGCCCCGAGCGTTAAGCAAACGCCACCGAACCCCTGGCCATGAGGATCACGGACTCCTTGTCAACAAACCTGACGCTCAACTCGTACCGTTAGACCGCAGGCTTCTTTTTCCCTTGACGCAAGGGCTTTTTTGAGTGACGTAGAACCACCGCCACTTTCTTCATTACTGTTTCAACGTGCCAGAAAGTACATTGAAAATCAGGATGATACCGAAATATAATTGCCCCGCTCGGTACCTGGAACCTCCACCCCGAGAGATCGAGAGGCGTGGATCCGGGGTAAGTAGGCGAAGAAGGCCTCCTTTAACTCCACTCTAAATACACGCCTTGGACGAACCGACTGATAATTAACGAGAAACCGGTTTAATTAACTCAATTCCCATTAATTCCAAAATTTGCTTCTACCGAACCTAGTATGTAAAACTAACTAGCAAAATGCCAATGTAAGAAGCTCCTCAGAATAAAGTTGTCAAAAATTCTCAACCCATAGGCTTTTCTTTTGATTAGCTTTAATTTGTTATTAATCCCTTCCACAACTCGTTGACTATTCCTCCGATCAAAATATGCAATAATTTGTGTGTAATTCGTTTAGCTTAAAGTGAGCCAAAAGGCTTACGGGGCGGTTAGCATAGCTGTTGAATTAGCTAGTAACAACTGATTACATTTGTAGGTGACGACCTTGAGTCAAGTCCTACCCCGCAAGTGCAGCGGTGAAAGCATATCCCCTATGTTGTTGAATAGAAACCAACAAGATAAAGCGGGGATAAAAGGCAGAACTACTGATAGCCTAATTTGGTAACTGCCGAGCAATAACTCATGCGTAGCATAAGCAAAGACGTGTTTGAACTATCGTCATGCGTAATGGTCTAACGGCTGATTAAGACCAAGCCAAAAGGCAAGGGTAGGGTATTGGCAACTACAATTTTGACCAATAAGCACTACCCATAAACCCGGTGGAGAGCATCACGCTAAAAGTTCAATCAATGTGTAATCGGAACGAAGTAACCCTTGTATATCTCTGGAAAAGGTCGATGCCCAGTAGGTTGCTAGCCATAAGGTATATAAGGGAAGGATTGAGTCAAAAGCGAATGCCTTGCTGTAATAATAAGGCTGAAAGGGAGACAAGATAGGCTATAATTGTTACTGTTAGGCAGTTTCAGCCTACTTGAGCAGCAAAAAAAATTGGTTCTTCCTTACTTACTATGCTAAATAAATAGTCAAATTAGTAAATAAATATGAATAAATGTATAAAATAGTCACTCAAGTTCTTGCCAGACTAGACATCGAGGTGGGTTTAATAGTTAACTCGATCATGGTCACCAATACTTTTTAGATAAAATCACAGTCATGGCTACAAAAAACGGGACTAAAGTTCTAACAGAAACCCTGAATATACAGCACTTCCGGATGTTATGAGGTACAGTAGCAGCAATTAGTAAACCAGTTTTTGAGATGTTTCGGATTAATTAAGTCAAGAGCCACAGCAATTATCGCATCAACCATTTTAGTGGTGGTTGGCGAAAACTGTCGTAATAAAGATTTAAGTTGCGACCACCATAATTCAATCGGATTAAAATCAGGAGAGTATGGCAGGGTAAGAGCATCTCAATCATGCTTGACAAAAGCACTTGAGAATTTGCATCATATAGTCATTATTCATCGCAGCCCGTTTTCTTTTTTGTCGCAAGCTACGTTTGAGAGTTGTTTCTTGATTGACAGCATTAAGTGCCATCCGTCTTACTAGAGCAAAATTCTGAGAGTTGTTTAACGAACGAATACGACATTTATCTTCATCAAAGGTAACATCTAAACTCCAATGCATTTGGTTCTCAATGCTCCAATGTTGACGAATAACACGACCATTAATCGATGCATCTACTGGTAACGAACTTAAGTAAAAATGCACTTCACGAGTGGTTTTATTCCAAAGATTACGGATTCTTTCGACCATCACAATAGTCCGAAGACCTGCCCCTTGTTCTTGCTTATAAAGTCCTCCTAAAGATGCAACTGATACCGCCCAGACTTTTCTGGTTTCGATGCGATGATGTTCCTTTTCGGTTCGGGAATCATAGCTCACTTCAATTCCCATAAATTTCTGAGTTATTGCGATATTAAACCAGTCTTTTACTTGATTATAAAGAGTAGGATGATTGCTTTTTAATGCCAGGACATAATCCGCTTTTTTCTGACGAATAAGTCGCACAATTTCGGTTTGAGTTCCCATCGCATCAATGGTAATAATCGCTCCCGTAATGTCGATTAATTCTAGCAAGGCAGGGATAGCTGTGATTTCATGATTAATGGTCTTCCACTTTGACTTGTCCGAGTACCAAGCGCTGTTCGCTCGCCCAAGCTGTCACTAAATGTAGGTTTTTTAAACCTTTTTTTGTGTCATAAGAGCCTCGTAAACTTTTTCCATCTATCGGGATAATTTCTGATGAAACTGAACTCATAATTTTTTGAAGCCATTGGGATAACTTGTCTTCTAATATTTTAGGGTCTAACTTTTCAAATACTCTACGAAATGTGTCATCGCTTGGAATTCCATGGGGTAATTCTAAAAATTCTAGGACTTACGCATTGACAAATCAACCTAAATATGAATGAAACGCTAAAATTACAGGATTCCTTTGGCGGGTAAAGTTTCTGCCACCACAAACAGTTACAAAAAGCCCTTAAATGTAGAGTTTTTGCTAATCAATTAATATGAACTTGGCGGTTAGTTAATATTCAGCTTTTAGACCTACTTTTTGATTTAGGTAATGGAGAATGAACTCACGGGCAACTTCTAAAGATAGATTTCTTTGAATTTCATACCAATTATCAATCAGTGCCTTTGCCCTCATCAATTCTAATTGGACAAAAGCCCGAATTGAACAGAAGAAAGGGGTGAAAATAGCGGGAGCACTTCTCACCATAAATCTTTTAATTCCACAAAGTTGTTTGATGGCTCTGTGGTAACATTCAATTCCCCAATGTATTGAATGCGTGGTCATAAAATCACTTCTAGTTATATCTTCAGTCTCTTTGATGTCAGGCAAAAACATGATATAGTATCTCTCTGTGTCGTTTTTGAACTGCTTCTGAAATACTTTTACTTGCCCGAAATTTTTGAGATGAACGACTTGCCCTTCGGGGGAAATTTCGATGTTTTTCACAGCCGTGTATTTCCCCGGAGTTATGGCCACTTGGCGGTTTCTCGCTATTCCCATCATAAAACCTAGTTTTTGGTTTCTCAAAAACTTTAAGTTTTCTTTACTAGAATACCAACTATCTCCTGTCACTATCTCTGGCTGTAATCCCCACACTAACACTTCTGCGATCGTTTCCCGACGAAAATAATCATTTTTTGTTTTTCCCTCCTGTTTGTTATATATCCGATAATTTACGGGTACAGACTTACCATTTCTCTCGGTGTAATACAATGTAATCAGATTGATTCCTTTAACCGGACGATGCTGATTACCTGACCAAAAATATCCAATAAATTCAGTTAAATTGGGAGCGCTATAAGGCTTTTCAATAACTGTGTCATCCCCGCTTAATATCCCCCCTATTAACTCAATATGTGGTTTGAGTTCGTTAAATAAATCTTTGGGTTCATATCTTTCCCTTAACAAAAAACGGTTAATGCTATCATTAGATAGTTCATCTAAAATTTTGGAGGGCCGACAGCAACCTGAATATTTAGACTCAGCTAAAAGAAAATATGTGTACTTGGACAGGTTGCACAGTGCAGTAGATGGCTTAGTTCTGGTTCTAATATTTTTTTCCCCTGATAGCTTAAGCAATTTTACCCAATTCTATGTGTTTTGGGAACTGAACTCACTCAGTTCCCGATATGCACAATTGAGGTATTTTGTCACTGCGTAAGTCCTAAATTCCTCTAACCATTCTTGCTTACTGATCCGTAATTTTCTATGTCTTCCCATCCCTCGGCTCCGGCGATTACAGCTAATATGGTGATGATGATAATGTCTTTAAGTAAGTGTTGTTTGGTTCTGTCTACTCTGGGTTCTTGTATGTTATCAAAATAAGTTGATAAGCTCGCTTGTAAATGTTCTACGGATATTGGTTGAGTCCGATTATTCTGCTTCTTTGATTTTTGGGTTGGCTCCACAGGAGCAAATCCTTTTTTCATTGACTTTTCCTCACCAGTCATGACGGATGATTAAGAAACATTATATAACCACTAATCACTAATGCCAAATCGTATATATTGCCCTTTTTGTCAAGTACAATTTATACCAAATTAGATGAGCTTACCCTGCCCTGTTTACTTGGCAGTTTGATTGTTAGTTTAGCATACTAGCTAATGAAGAGCCGAATTTTTTAACCAGGCTATAAAAGCAATGGTTAATTCGGCAGTGCAGACCCCATCTTTAATCCCTCAAGTTGAGACCTGAATCCTTACAACTGTCCTAACGTTAACGCGTAGCGCTATAACTCCCAATAAACGCCACTTTTATCAACAAGGTATGCGGGCTGCAACCCTTATTCGGTCTATCTCCTAGGCTTCTTTGTCACCCCCCACAGGAGGAGCGGTCAGCCGGGGGGCGATCGGGTCAATCACAGACCTAACCCTACCGAACGTCAAGTCCAACGAAGGCAAGCCCTACTTATATAGGACTCAGATTCAGTAACTACCAACTTGTGTGATGGTGAACCGGGCGATCGAGCCGAACATTCTCACGAAGGCCTTACCTCCTTTGTAAGTCCCACGATCATTCACCTCAGAAGGATTCTACATACCCTTGAGGACAGACCCGGGCAAAAACCGTATTTGGGGGTCAAGAAGCAGCCCCTTGTCCTAAAGAGGAGTCAGCTAGCGGAGGTCCAAGGGGTGCTGACTAGGCGAAACCCTTGGTGTGTATGGCTGCAAAAAAAACTTTAAAATTTTTTCGCAAAACGCTTGACAACCCTGGGGAGAGT
>NZ_JAUBVJ010000025.1:0-55173 GCF_036702785.1 Microcoleus sp. AR_TQ3_B6
CCTTCTTCCTTTTCTTCCTTCTTCCTTCTTCCTTCTTCCTTATTCCTTCTTCCTTCTCCCTCCTTCCTTCTTCCTTTTCTTCCTTCTTCCTTCTTCCTTCTTCCTCCTTCCTTCTTCCTTCTTTGTCTTACTATGAAAATCTTAACTGACTGGGGCTTCACCCGCGAAGGCTGGCGCAATAACAGCCGCGGCGAATATTTAGTTTTGCTTCAAGGAGCATTGCTCGCAGGATTTGCAATCTTACCAGTTTATCAACTGCCAGGATTAAAAATTGAATCACCTCAATTACTTGCTCTTACTTGGAGTGTAGCAAGTATTCTCGGCTTAGGCGGATTAATTTTAATCATCAAAGGATTGATAGACTTAGGAAAAAACCTCACACCTTTACCCTATCCCATAGAAAACGGAGAATTAGTCCAAACAGGCATTTACGGAATAGTGCGGCATCCATTATACAGTGGCTTAATTTTAGCCGCCCTCGGCTGGACAATTTTTCAAATGAGCATATCCCACTTAATAGCCAGCGCCATATTAATAATATTTTTCGAGATCAAAGCCAACCGAGAAGAAGCCTGGTTAACAAAAAAATATCCAGACTATTCAGAATACAGCCAGCGAGTCAAAAAGCTAATTCCCGGAATCTATTAACAGATCTCCTCTGCATCTGCGTTAATCCGTGTTAATCAGCTTCAATCTGCGGTAAAAAAAATGAATTGTCCCAAAAAAATACAAATTAAACTCCTAGCATTAATACTATTTTTATGCTTATCACAGCAATTAACAGCGTGCAGCTTAGTCACAAAACCATTTCAACTTCCAGTCTCAGCCAAACAAGAACCCTGGCCAATTCAAACAGGCCTTCGAGCAGCCATCGTCCGCTCCAAGATACCAACAGTCAACCGCATAGTTTTAGTACCAGACGAAGCCACATTCTTAACAGCAATCCAAAAATGGAATCTCAAAGGAAACTGGCCTATTCTCATTGAAGACAAAAAATATGCGCCCATGTTTTTGCAGCGCTTTAAAGCCGAAGAAATAGTCCGTTTGCCAAGCATCAAACAGCAACTGCCAAAAGGTAAAAAACTCCAAGAATTAATGCTGAAGGCCTCAGCAACAGCCTGGAATGCCACGGATACTCAAACCTTAAAAGCAAAATGGACCCAACTCGGTTGGGAACCCCCAGGAGTAGTAATCACATCAGAAAACGACCCCGCCCGCTCAGCAGCAGTTGCCTTAGCAGCGGCTCACGGTCAACCTTTAGTATTTGTAGAAGGCAACTTCGGAAAACCCAACCAGACCCTCAATAACACACAGTGGGAAAATCTGCAAAGAGCAATTACAAAAGCCGTCGAATCTACCGGATTTTTTTATTCTCAACTCGCAGACCCGATCGACACAATAACCATTGTACGCGAACTAGCAGTAAAATATCAATCCCCTCAAAAGAAAGACGAACAATTAGCTGTTACCGACGGTTTGGGACGGCACTTCAACGGCGAACGCTGGGCGGTTGTAGGCTGGATTTTCGGCTCGGAGGTGCGATCGATCTATCAAGCCATGTGTGCCATATTTCTAGACAGCCAAACAGCGATGCTTTATGACAGTTACCCCAAGGAAGGAAATTGGGCAAAATATGAAATGGAGGAAGCAGCTAGCGGACTAAAAACTATAGGTTTGAATGTCGATTTAGTGCAGCAACCAGAATCGAGCCTAAAAAAGTGGCGGAGTTTAGCCTCAAAACCGTGGGCATTTGACTTAATATTAATGAATTCCAAAGGCTATCCAACATCATTCCAAGTCGGCAACGGCGACGCTTCTGTTGAAGACCTACCAAAACTTCAATTTCCCACAGCAATCCACATGATTCACAGTTGGTCAGCCTCAGATCCAGAGGACACAAACACCGTTAGCGGAAGGTGGTTAGTAAATGGTGCTTACGCCTATGTCGGCAGCGTCAACGAACCTTTTTTATCGGCTTTTATTCCACCTAAATTAATGATCGATCGCCTGAAGCGAGGATCACCATTTTTAATAGCAGCACGCCAGCTAGAATCCCCTCCCTGGAAAGTCGCCACCATCGGCGATCCGCTAATGTCGATCGCCAAACCCAGACAAAGGATTCCGCCCACTCAACAACCGCTATAGGATGATTTTAAATTTTATATCTAAGATTGCTGTTTTTAATAGATAAGATTGGAAGCATTCGCTATCCAATCTTGAAATACATCTGCGTTCCGAAGCGTTGCTCTGCGGTTTCCCTATCAATCAAAAGTTGATGCAATCAGTCTAAGGCAAAATATCGAATCGCTAATCATTTAATCAGAATGTTTGTTTCACTAATTTCTCCCCAATCTACAGCTCATTGATCCGCTTAGGCGATCGCCCTAAGTGCCAAAACTATAAATATAGTTAATTAGGACGATCGCGCGAGTGTATCTAAGTTTGAATGTAAGTGAGTATACAATCACGCCAAATCCGCCGGTTCTCAGAATCCGTCATTCCACCCCAGCCGCCCGCCCCAAAAATCCGCCCTAAAATACCGCTTAATTAACTTGTCAATTCCCCTAAAATAACACAAAATTAAAATAAGAAATAAAATGTAATATTTATCTAACTTCTCACAGAAGAATTAACCGCTAAATGAGAGCCACCCCTCCTGTGGATCTGTCGCCAACCGGCCCAACCGCAGCAACTCCCCAAGCCTCCCGCCTAAGCCCGCTGTTCACCCGCCTGCACCCAAGCCCAGAAACCCTCCTGCTCATCCTTTCCCTAGTAATCGGGGGAGTTACGGGTGCAGGGGTCGTCACCTTTCACTACCTGATCAACTTCATCCACAGCGTGATGCTGCAAGACTTCATGGGGGCGATCGCCTCCAAAGGCTCTTGGACCCTAGCCTGCATTCCCACCCTCGGCGGAGTCATCATCGGGCTGATGCGCTGGCGATTTCGGGACTTTGGCCCGAATATGTCTTCCTTAATTGCAGCCACCCGCGGGCTGCAAGAACTCTCCCCCCTCAAACCCATCACCAAAATGATGGCAGCCTCAGTTTCCCTAGGCACCGGCGCCTCCCTGGGCCCGGAAGCCCCCAGCGTGGAAATCGGTGCTAATTTTGGAATGCTGCTGGCTCAAGTTTTGCAGCTCTCGCCAGAACGGCAGCGCTTGCTCTTGGGCGCCGGAGCTGCTGCTGGTTTATCTGCCGGGTTTAACTCTCCCATCGCCGGAGTGTTCTTTGCCTTAGAAGTCGTGCTCGGCAGCACCTTCGCCACTTCCTCAGTCAGCGTTGTCTTGCTCTCGGCCGTAGTTTCGGCGCTCATCGCTCAAATCTGCTTGGGAGCTCAGCCTGCCTTTTCTTTGCCGATCTACGATGTCCGCAGCCCCCTAGAACTGCCTCTGTACATGGGATTGGGGGTTTTGGCGAGCGGAGTGTCTCTAGCCTACACAGAAGCAATTCAATTAGCCGAGGGCTGTTTTCAAGGAAAAGTCCGAGGATTTGCTTGGCTCGGACGACTGCCCCGGCCGCTTCACCCGATCGTCGGCGGGGCCGCAGTCGGCTTAGTCGCCCTGCAATTGCCTCAAATTTTGGGTGTGGGCTACGAAACAGTCCAAGCAATGCTCCAAGATGTTAAATTTTCCTTGCCTTTGCTGCTGCAGCTGCTGTTTGTCAAACTGGCGATGACAGCAATCAGCCTCGGCAGCGGTTTAGTGGGCGGCATCTTTGCTCCGGCGATGTTTTTGGGAGCTTCCCTGGGTTCGGCTTACGGCCTGTTTTTGGAAATGCTGCCGGCAATGAGCGATCGAGTCGCCGGCCCTGCCGCCTACGCAATGGTGGGAATGGCCGCCGTCCTCGCCGGCAGCGCCAGAGCACCGCTGACAGCCATCCTATTGATGTTTGAATTAACCCGCGATTACCGGATTGTCTTGCCTTTGATGGCAGCAGTCGGATTGAGCGTTTGGCTGGTGGAGTGTGTCAACCGCCGATCGACAGCCCACAGCCTCAACCTTCAGCAAATGGGCGTAGACGTGGCTGTCAATACACCGATCAAAGCCAGAGAACAGTTGCAAGATTGGGAAGATGTTCTGGGCGATCGCATCGTCACAGAACTGATTTCGTGCCAAATTCCCATGGATGAGGAACACAGGGACGATGAGCCCGTGCTGGCGATCGCTAAGGCACATTTGCCGGAAAATGTCAAACCATTACCTGAAACAAAATCAGCAGTTTGACCCGGATCCAATCCCTTGGTTCGTCACAAAACCCATAACCTCAAAGCTAAATCTGACAACCATGATATTTATCAACCCGAAAACCGATTACGCCTTCAAAAAAATTTTCGGTTCCTCAGAAAGCAAAGAGATTCTAATTAGCTTTCTCAACGCTCTAATTTATGAAGGCAATCCCACGATTGAAGACTTAGAAATTATCAACCCGAATCTGCCGCCCAAACTAGAAGGCTTAAAAGATAGTTATCTGGATGTGAAAGCAAAACTCAGCGATGGCACTTTAGTAATTATTGAAATGCAAGTGCTCAACGTCCAGTCTTTTGGCAAGCGAGTTTTGTACAATGCAGCGAAGACTTACGCTTTTCAATTGGAAGCAGCCCAAGGATATCGAATGCTGAAGCCAGTAATTGCTCTGACAATTACTGATTTTGAAATGTTTCCTAACAGCCCAGAATTTATTTCCAGATTTGTGTTCAAAGAAGTCAAAACAAATTTGACTTATCCCGAAAATGAGCTGGATTTAGTGTTTGTAGAGCTGCCCAAGTTTACCAAAGAACAGGAGGAACTTGAAACTTTAGCAGACAAATGGATTTATTTTATGAAAAATGCGAGAATTCTGACATCGGTTCCAGAAACAATGGATAGCATACCAGAAATACATCAAGCTTTTAATATTGCTAATCAAGCCAGTTTGAGCCGAGAGGAAGTGGAAGATTTGGACAGAAGAGAACAGTTTATTTATGACCAACAGGGAGCAATTATTAAGGCTGTTCAGGACGGCATAGAACAAGGCATAGAACAAGGCATAGAACAAGGCATAGAACAAGGCATAGAACAAGGAAAGCGACAAGAGAAGTTGGCGATCGCCAGACAATTAATTTCACAGCTAGATAATGCAATGATTAGTCAAGTTACAGGGCTTAGCCTTGAGGACGTGCAAAATTTGCGCTCGGGCGATTCATAGTTGAAAGTAATTGGGTACAGGGAGTAGATCGAGACATAGCGATGAACGATTTTTGATTGTGGATTCTATAAAAAAACTATTGATCCTCGATATTGATGAAACTTTAATTTATGCTGCCGAAGCATCTCTACCTCGGCAAGCTGACTTTTTAGTGGGGCAATATCACATTTACAAACGACCGTTTCTTAATGTATTTTTGAAAAATTGCCTAGACTGGTTTGAGGTGGCAGTTTGGACATCTTCTACGGCGTCTTATGCGATCGCAATTGTCTCAGCCGTCTTTGAAAATCCTAAAAGTTTATCGTTTGTGTGGGCAAGCGAGCGCTGCACAGTTGCTTACGATCTTGAATGCTTGGAATATTACAATCGCAAAAATATAAAAAAGGTCAAGCGCAAAGGGTATCGTCTAGAGTCAATCATTGCAGTGGATGATACACCTCAAAAGTGGGAGCACAGCTATGGCAATCTGGTGCGAGTAAACCCCTTTGAGGGGGAGGAGACGGATGATGAATTGAAGTATTTGCTGCTTTACTTGGATACACTCAGATATGAAGAAAATATCCGCAGTGTCGAGAAAAGATTCTGGCGACATCAGCTTACCCGATCCCTCGGTGAGTCAGATATGTCCAACACTTCGTCAAGTCGCACAACTAATTGATGAAGCCGACGGCTTGAATATCTTGGTGCTGAGTTTGAGGTTACTTGCCGTCGCCTTACGCCCACCCTCAACCCCTCGACATCGCAGACAGTGGCGCTAGCCTCAAATCTGCTCTAAAATAATCAAAAATTATCAACAACAAGCCCAGAGGCGCTGAGGTGACTCCTAACGAGGGAACGGCAAACAGCAAAAGTCAGAAAATACCCGGCAAAACCCCCTTGGGTTCTAGCTACTACGGCTTGTTAGGGCTGCATCCTTCCGCATCGCCGCTCGAAATTCGGCGATCGTATCGGGAACTGAGCAAACTCTACCATCCCGATACCACCGATCTGCCGCCCTCCGTCGCCACCGCCAAATTTCAGCAGCTTAACAACGCCTACGCCACCCTCAGCAACCCAGAACGCCGCCTAGCCTACGACCTAAAAATAGGCTATTCTCGCCTGAACGTGATTCAGTCGCCCCCAGGCTTCAATACTCCGGTTTCGGGCTCGGGCAAAAAAACTTCCAACTCCGCTTACCTAGACCCCACGGATCGACCTCTTTCCCCCGGAGAAATGTTCGCCCTGTTTATCATGGGAGCTAGTTTAATCGGATGTTTGGTACTGGCGATCGCGATCGGCTTAATTCGCGGCAATTAAAGCCTCAAATCCCAAATCCCCAATCCTCAATCCTCAATCCCAAATCCCAAATCCCAAATCCCAAATCCTTAATCCCAAATCCCCAATCTAAAATCTAAAATCTAAAATCTAAAATCCCATGACTCTTCCTTCCGCTGACACTCCTTTGTACAACCATCCGCTGCCGTCCATCGAGCAGTGGCTAATCAGCCGTGGCTGCCAGCAAGACCGGCGAGAACTCCACTGCTGGCAGATCGATCGACCTACCTGGAAAGCAGAACTATCCCTCGATATCGACCAACTCACCATCCGTTACATCCATGCTGGAGCCGACGGCGAAGATATTCAGCGAGCCTTCAAATACTCCCTCTCGCGTCAGGACATTGAAGCTGCCGTTTTCTCCGGCCCCTAATTTGATTTGAGATTTAAGATTTGAGATTTGAGATTTTTACTCCAATCTAAACTCTCAAATCCTTATGTTGAGCAGGAGAGAATTGAAAGTGGTATGAGATTTTAGATTGGGAATCCAGGTGAGAATCAGGAGCACCCAGCCTGCCAGCATTGACAGGGGAGTTCGAGGGTCCGGCTTGCTGTATTGTGCTGTGCGGGACGCTCTCGGGTAGTAAAAACGTTTTTTACTTTCATGGAGATCCTCCCTCAGAATCGACACCTACTTGGAAACAGAAAAATCAACCAAAAAATCTCAAATCTAAAATCCCAAATCCCAAATCGTTACACTTTGCCAAATCGGCGGCTGCGCTGCTGATAATCAGATAAAGCGCGGTGAAACTCCGATCGATCAAAATCCGGCCACAGCGTCTGAGTAATGTAAATTTCCGAATAAGCCATTTGCCATAGCAGAAAATTGCTCAACCGCATTTCCCCGCTCGTCCGGATCAGCAAATCCGGGTCACAAATATCAGCAGTATACAAATAGCGTTTAAATAAAACCTCATCAATCTCCTCCGGCTGCAACTTGCCCTCTTGCACCTGAGTGGCGATCGCCCGACAAGCTTGTACAATCTCCTGACGCCCTCCGTAATTCGTCGCCACCGTAAACAAAATCCCCTGATTGTGCTGAGTTGCCGTCACAGAACGCTCGATTTCCGCCTGCAAAGACTTCGGCAAAGCTTGCAAATTCCCCATAAATTGAATTTGCACGTCCTCGTCCACCATCTCCCGCAATTCTTGCCGCAGCTTACCCTCAAACAAACTCATTAAAAAATCCACCTCCCCGGCCGGCCGGCCCCAATTCTCCGTCGAAAAAGCATAGGCGGTTAAAGCTGGAATCCCCCAATCTTTGCAGCAGCGCAGCAGTTCCTTCAGAGTGCTAGCTCCTCGGCGGTGTCCCGCAATCCGCGGCAACCCCTTCTTCTTAGCCCAGCGCCCGTTCCCATCCATAATCACTGCTATGTGCTTAGGCAGTAGTTCTTGTTGCAGATCCTCCGGCAACTTTTCCAAGCAAATTCCTTGACTCATGGTTTCTCCCGATTACCCGACTAACGGCGCAGTATCCGTTTTAACAGCGTCACTCCCTTCAATCCTATCTGGCGTCCGAGATTGCCGATCGGAATTGGAGCCACAGCTCTTTCTCCGTCCGACGGAAACAGCTTTGCTTCCAGCAATTCCTTAAGTTTGCTGCTAGTCAAAGGTCGATTTAAAGTTCCCATCTGCGCCAGAGAAATAGAACCCGTTTCCTCCGACACCACCACGCACACGCAAGCTTGTACCCGTTCCGTAATCCCCATCGCCGCCCGGTGGCGGGTTCCCAACTGCCGCGACGCGCTGCGATCGGACAAAGGCAAAATTACCCCCGCCGACACGATCCGCGAACCTCGAATCAACACAGCTCCGTCGTGCAGCAAAGTTTGCGGCTGAAAGATAGTCTGCAACAATTCTTTAGAAACTTCAGCATTTAGCTTTAATCCCGGCACAGAAAAATCCCGATCGTCGATCGGAGAATCTGTTTCTATAATTAGTAAAGCGCCCGTGCGGTTTTGCGAAAGTTCTTTTACTGCGTCCACAATTTCATCTATTACGCTGTCCGGTTCGGGAGTTGGTCGGCGATCGCGTCCAAACAATTGCCGAAATTCCCCTCGACCCAATTGTTCCAGAAATCGGCGAAACTCCGACTGCAATATTACCGCCATTGCCACAGCCGAACCAGTCACCAAGCTGTTGAGGGCAACGTGCAACAGCCTCAATCCAGCCCAGTTGCTCAGCGCCGCCGCCAGCATCAAAATAATAAATCCCCGTACCATCCACAGCGTTCTGCGCTCCCCAACAATGACGAGCACCAAATACGCAAGGGCAAAAACCAGTCCAATATCGAGGCATTGAATCAATAAGGACTGAACGAGGCCAAAGTCATAGCCAGATTGTTGATTGTTCATGGTTCATCGAACGCTACCGCCTGTGAACCGCGAACCGTGATGCACTCGAACCCGTGAACCATGAACAGTTGTTATAAGGAATATGCTGAAAATCCCCGTGTTTTTAGACCGAGGAGTGTCAATCCAATCGCGTGACTGAACAAGGCAAAAGTTAAAAGTGAAAAAGCAATCATCACGAAGTAAACATGGATTGTCTTTCTTTTAACTTTTAACTTTTAACTTTTAACTTTTAACTTTTGAGATCCGAGTCGTTCAGGAAGGCGGTCAAGCCTCAGCAAATCCTGGTAAGTTTCCCGCTGTATAATCGTGTTAACTTCCCCATTTCTCACTAAAACCGCTGCCGGTCGAGGTACTCGGTTGTAGTTAGAAGCCATGCTGTAATTGTATGCCCCTGTAGCCGTAACCACTAGGACATCTCCGGCCTGACACTCTGGCAAGAAGGCATCTTTAATCAGAACATCGCCTGACTCGCAGTGTTTCCCAGCAATTGTCACTGTTTCCGTTAACGGTGCAGACATTTTACCGGCTGCGATCGCTCGATAAACTGATTGATAGGTAATAGGACGCGGATTGTCCGACATACCTCCATCCACAGCTAAATAAGTCCGCATTCCCGGAATGACTTTTTGAGAGCCAACCGTATAAGCAGTGACGCAGGCTGTACCGACGAGCGATCGACCCGGTTCGCAAAGCAATTTCGGTAATGGCAATTGCTGCCGCTCGCAAGCTGCTACCACCGCGGAGCAAATTGTACGAGCCCAATCTTCAATGCTGGGAGGATCGTCCGCTTCAGTATAGCGAATGCCCAACCCCCCGCCAATATTAATTTCTGTCGCTGGCAATCCATAACTAAGTGCTTTTGTCAAGGCCTCAACTATGACATCGGCTAAATCGTCATGGGGTTGCAGTTCAAAAATCTGAGAGCCGATGTGAGCGTGTACTCCCACGCAAAATAAGGACGGGTGTTGGCTGATGAAAGTAAATACTCGATCGAGCGAGTTGGGATCGAAGCCAAATTTACTGTCGATTTGACCCGTCTGAATGTACTCGTGGGTGTGACACTCAATTCCAGGAGTAAACCGCACCATAATTCGTGTCGGCCCACCTGTGAGGCTGCTGACACCCAATTTTCCCAACTCTGCTAGAGTCTCTAAATCCCGCCAATTGTCGGCTACGGTAATGCAGTCGCTTTCGACAGCTAGCTGGAGTTCCTCGCGGGACTTGTTGTTACCGTGGAAGTAGATTTTGTCGGGTTCCACACCGGCTTGCAGTGCAGTGTGGATTTCGCCTGCTGATACGACATCTATTCCTAAACCTTCCTCCGCGGCGATCGCGCAAACTGCCAAACAACTCCAAGCTTTAGAAGCATAGAGCACTTGAGAAGAGCCCGGATAGTAACGCCCGAAAGCATCCCGGTACTGGGCGCAAGCCGCCCGCAGCGTTTCTTCGTCTAAAATGTACAACGGCGAGCCAAATTGCTCAACCAAGGCTGTCACCTCGCAGCCTCCGATTTCCAACCGATCGCTGCTGTTAACACTGGCTGTCAGCGGTAACAGTTCTTGATTGGGCGATCGATTTTGCAGGGTCGGCTTCGAGTCAGACAGATACTTAAGTCCCGATTCCACCCCGAAAGATTGAGTTGATACCATCGCGCAATAACTATCCTAGGTTATTAGTCAGCAGTCATTAATCAGCAGTCAGCAGTCGGCAGTCATTAATCAGCAGTCAGCAGTCGTTGGCAGTAGACTAATGTCTGGAGACTTGTGAGTCATGACTCAAAACTAGCCACAAACAGCTAATCGCTACTGTGTTTTCCAGTGTACAATTTACAGCCGTGCGTTTTCTACAAATTAAACATCTCGCCGCAGAACACCTCAACAGTGCAGTCGAACTCGATCGGCTCTGTTTTGGCGGACTGTGGACTTTAGAAGGCTACAGGCGTGAGTTAGGCAGTCCTAACACCGATTTACTGGGTTTGTGGGCATCGTCCACCGGTTCGGACCAATCAGAAAGATGCGACAGCGAACTCGAGTCGATCGAACCCAACAGCATTCTCAACACAAAACCGCTCAGTGTTGAGACTTCCTCGCCAGCCACTCCCAACTCAAAACTTACCCCAACCCCGATCGGCTTGGGTTGTCTGTGGGCAATTTTAGAAGAAGCTCATATTACAATTTTGGCAATTCATCCTCGCTTTCAAGGTCAGGGTTTAGGACAAGCTCTGCTTTGGGCTTTACTAACCAAGGCTCACTCTAGACAATTAGAACGGGCAACTTTAGAAGTGCGGGAGTCTAATTTAGCCGCAGTGTCTCTGTACAATAAATTTGGTTTTAAAGAGGCAGGACGGCGGAAACGATACTACCAAGACACCGGAGAAGATGCTCTGGTAATGTGGCGCAGCGGCATAGAAAAACCCGAATTTAAGCTTTATTTGGCCGTTGAGAAAGTGCAAATTTGCGATCGGCTCCATCTGAAAAACTGGCATTTGGCGAGCGAGACTTTTGAAAAATGAAAGTAAATTGTTGCGAATTTAATCAGGCTTAGCATGGGGATCCAGAAACCTGGTTTTTTACCAAAATGCGCGACAGCTTATCGTGGGAACATACAGCATATTCCACATTGATGAAGTACACCAGTCAAGCGTTCAATAGCTGTAGGGAAACGGCACGGCGCCGTGTCCTCTATCGAAAGCTATGTACCTCACTTACCTAAAAAATGCTGTATTTAATATCCACATTAGCAGGAAAGCCTGTTATGGCAGCCACAATAGGAGGCACAATCAAAGTCAACGTCATCAAAGTCACAGAGTCCAACTTCGCTGGTGTCTACACCGGGGACTTTTCCTACGACGATACACATCTGACCAAAAACGTGGGTACAAGCCCCGCCCTTCCAGGGCGACTTTAATTAAGAATCGTGAATAATCGCTTTAACCTTTGGTCGCAGCCCTATCTATAATTAAGGTTAGGAGGACAAAACAAGTGTTTAACTTAACCTACGAGTTCAAACTGAAACCAACGACAGCACAGACAGTTATCTTTGAAGACTGGTTGGAACAATGTCGCCGTGTTTACAACTACGCATTGGCAGAGCGCAAGCATTGGTTTGGGTCTCGTAGTTGTCAGGTTAACGCTTGTTCTATCCGTTCCGAGTTCATCATCCCAGCCGAAACGAAACGACCAACTTATGCCAGTCAGTGTAAAAACTTAACAACAGCAAGGGCAAGCATACCCGCTTTAGGGACTGTTCAAGTACACGTCTTGCAGCAAACGCGCTTGACGGCTTGAAAAAGCATTTGTCAATATGTGGGAACAGAAACACGGATTTCCTCGCTTTAAAAAAGTAGGAGCAATGCGGTCTTTTGTGTTCCCACAACTGGGTGTCAATCCTGTCAAAAATGGAACACTGAAACTACCCAAAATTGGGTTAGTAAGGTTTCACCAATCGCGTCCTATCCCAGATGGCGCAACAATTAAACAGGCGAGAATAGTCAAGAGAGCTAGTGGCTGGTACGTTATGCTAACCCTGCAATGGGATGTTTCAGTACCGTCAGTTATGCCGCACGGCGAAGGCGTAGGAATTGATCTCGGACTAACTAATTTCATCGCAACCTCCAATGGTCTTCTAGTCAAACGCCAAAATTTTTTCCTTGATGCAGAACGCAAGCTTAAATTGCTGCAACAACGTGTCAGTCGCAAAAAACTAGGCTCCCATAACTGGAAGAAGGCGAGCGAAGAAAGTTGCCAAACTGCATGAGTACATCGCTAACTGCCGTAAAGATTGGCATTGGAAGTTAGCTCACCAGCTCTGTAAAGATGCGGGGATGATTTTCGTTGAGGATTTAAACTTAGTCGGTTTGTCCAGAGCGATGTTAGGCAAACACTGCTTAGATGCCTTTTGGGGTCAGTTCTTTACGATATTGGAGCAAGCTTGTTTTAAGCATGGCGTGTATTTTCAAAAAGTAAGCGCTCACAAAACAAGTCAGATTTGCCCTAGCTGTGGCTTAGAAACAGGCAAAAAAGAATTGTCGGAGCGCACTCACTCTTGTTCAAGTTGTGGCTACACAACAGATAGAGATGTTGCAGCCGCGCAAGTAGTTCTTATTCGAGGAATTGCAGCCGTAGGGCATACCGCCTGTGATGCTTTCTGAGGGTAAATTCATTGGAATCCCTTTGAAGGAAGAATCCTCGCACCTTGATAGTCGAGGAGTGTCAACAAGGTCGGCACGGAATCGATGACTGTCAATGGTGGAAATGGAGATCGACCGGGACTGCTATCTCTGAACTTTAGATTTTTGGACTTTGCGGGGGCTTAACTCCTGTCACCTATAGAACCCATTTGAGATCTAGGAAGCTAGCCTCTTAATCATCAACCTAATAAAACAAAGATTCATCTTGGCAGTTGCATTATCTAAGGTTCTCTCGAAGTTTTTGATGAGAATTTTACACCTTTCCATCCAAGAATTGGAGCGCTCGATGACCCACCTCGCTTTAACTGGCACAAATCCCGATTGTCCTTGAGCTTCTTTTTGTTTTTTTGAAGGTTTTTCCGAGAGTTCAAACTTAATTTTGGTGAGAATTTGTGGGTAAATCTTCTTTAACTCAGCAGTCAAGTGGTCGGGGTGATATCCGTGGTCTAGCAAGATAGTGATTTTGGGAACATTAACGGGTTTAGACTTGAAATAATTGATGTTTTTGCTTAACATTTCAATTAAACCTGCATCATCTGATAAGCTAGCTTTCGTGCAGTGAGTAAAAAATGGAAACGATCGCGTGTCAACCGCTAGATGTCTTTTAATACCATTGGTTGATTTGTAAAAACAATAACCTTTCGATGCAATACTGGCATTACAGGTATTTTTAACTGCCTGTGAATCGATGAGGATCAATGTAGTCCACTTCGGTTTTTTTTTACTTGCATTCGGACTTGAGAATGTAAGACCCTCATCAACTCTTCAAGCACACCTTGAGAGCGCCACTGTTTGTAATGCCAATATACGGTTGAGTAGGGAGGTAAATCTTTGGGTAGGTCTGCCCAATTGCAACCATTCTTGAGTTGATAGAAGATGCCATTTAAAATTTCTCTTTGAGTCCAGTTAGGGGGTCTAGTTTTCTTTTTTAGCGGCAAAATTTGAGAGAGTAAGGGTGACAAAAATTCCCATTCAGCATCTGTGAGATTAGTAGAGTACGGCATCGCCCGAGAGAGTGTTTTGATGGTAATTTTACATCAACGAGCCTCAGCGGGGACAACCAACTTGAAAATCTTTCCAGGCGTTCGCTTTAAACCCCAAAATCTCAACTCACCGCGGGCGAGCAGGCAATCGACTGCTGTGAGCCGCTCGCCCGCTGTGATTCGCTCGCCCTCTGTGAGTCGATCACCTGCTGCGGTGCTCATCAAAAGATCTCAAATGGGTTCTATACGGCAAGTGATGATTTCAACTTCCCAGATCATCCTGTTTTAGCTTTTGAGAACGGACTTCCAATTCAATTTGGCTTTCAAGTTGCTCCGGGAAACGGTCAGAGTTTGGGGCGGAAATAACGGATTTATGTTTGTAGATCCTGGAATATTTAAGTTCGTCTTGCGAAATGGAACTATTGGAGGTGAGGGGCTAGTGACCTTAGAAATTAACGAATCTCCTCCTCTCGTAGCGGAGAACGCCTCCCCATTTGCCTGGTTTGCCTTTTTGGGCTTGGGTGCAGCTCACTTGTCGAGAAAGTCCAACAATTAATAATCTTTAACAACCTAACTGGAGAGGAATAGACAATGGCAGTAATAAATACTCCGTTTTTGGTAACAGGTGGCGAAACTAACAGACCACCTAGCAATGCTTTTAGTCCAAGTCAGCGTCAAATAAATATCCGTGCCCCCTTCTCGGTTCCCTCTGCGGATCGATGGACCAATCAAAAAGTATGGTTGCTGATTCCTGGTTTCACAGCACCCAGCAATTCTTTTGATGCAACTCTGGCGACAGCCATCAAAGATGCTAACCCAAACGATACAGTTTTAGCCCTTGACTGGACGCAAGTGAGCGGCACCCCAACAAATAATGCAACAGCAGGGATCGCTATAGGAGACCTTTACAGATCTGGTTCGTGGATTACTCCAGTGGCAACAGCAGTCCGAAACAAACTTGTGGAGTGGGGAATGCCAGCCACAGCACTCAATATTGTTGGTCACAGTCTTGGTGCTCACCTTGCCAGCGAACTTGCCGCCAGTTTCAATACTACCTATGGCAGTCAAGTTGGTTCGGTTGCAGCCCTTGACCCAGCATCAAATAGTGCAAGACTTGTCAGTCCCTACGATATTATTAATGGCTTCGATACTGACCTATCAAATGGATACCTAAACCATCTAGGAATTCCAGACCCAATCGAACGCTTAGACTTTGGTGCTACGGCTTCAAGAAGAAGTTTTAATGGCATCAGTAGTATAGCAGGAAATGAAGCTCAAGCTGGAACTGCCAAAGAATCTTTCCTTTTTGACTTCGGCACCAATCCGCTTAATCCCTTCGACCAAGTTGCTCAACACAACCGTGTCGTGACCGCCTACACAAATTTGGTTAGAACTGATGCAGCCCACAATTCTCGTTTAGCCACAAATATTCTGGGTCTGACTGACACGCAGCCCGATCATCAATTTCGACCAAACTTCTATAGAGGGGATTTTCTTAACTCTCTTCAAGTGCATGAAGGAGTGATTCCCGTCGATGCTCAAGATAATCCTTTGTTTCTGGTTGGTGCTAAGCTTAATGGCGGAACCAACGATCGCTTCATCTATGGGACTAACAGCAACGACGTATTAACAGGAACTGGCATTTTTGGGAAATATTACAACAACAACGGCAACCATACTTATTATTGTGGGGATGGGAACGATATTGTCTCTGCTGGCACAGGTAATGACATCATCTTTGGCGGGGCTGGAGTTGATGCCCTTAGCGGATCAGATGGGAATAATCTGATCTTTGGTGACGCTGGTAGTGATTTGATCGCTGCCGGTACAGGCAATGACACCATTAATGGCGGGGCTGGAGATGACAACATTAATGCCGGAAATGGCAACAATACCCTTCGCGGTGACGAGGGTAATGATGTTCTCACTGGCGGAAACGGCATTAATATCTTGTTTGGTGGTTTGGGAAACGATACTCTCGGAGGTGGTGCGGGTCAGAACATATTAACAGGTTCAGAAAGCAACGGGCCGTCTGGTGTTGAGGTAGATACTTTAATTGGCAACAGCGGTAACTCGGTTAACGCATTTTATATTGGTGATAACACAACAAATTGGTACTCAGTCGGTGGTGGAAATGATTACGCCCAAATTGTTAACTTTAATGCAGCAACTGACGTAATTTTAGGTGGCGTCAATATTGAGGCACAAAATCTCATCACTCAAACCTTTCTCTGGTCGGGAAGTGAATTGATTGCAAAGATTGACGGTCTCTGGGCTTCGCAACTACAGTTCCCTGTAAGGATTTAGAATTGATATTTCCCCGGTCTGGCAGAGGCGGCTGTGATTCGTTATACTTTGCACGGTCTATGACCGTGCTTTTTCACCAGTCCCAATAATGGTAAAAGTGCCACAAGCCGAAAAGAAAAGTAGTGCCGATCCCTAGCCGCCTAATCTGCCTGCCCGGCCATACTTACGGCTTTGCTTCGCGCCTCTATAATTTGACCGATCTCGCGTCCCAAGCTTGGTTGACGTTCAATCATCGTATTTACCTCCAACTCTAGCGGTTTTGCTCTCTGGTTCTGGTTCCGCTAATATTCCTTGTGCTGATTTGTATTAAAGATTCCTAATCTAGTTTCTTATTGGCCAGGCATCTTGCCTGCCCAATAATGACAATCAGTGAGAATTAGCTCAGAACTATCTATTTGTATGTCAATCGTCCCTCGATATGGCTATTAAGATTTTGATGATGGCTAAAGTATTCTTCAAGGACATCCTGGCAGGAGGTGGAAACCACCTTTTGAGTCCCTAATTCGGTCAATTATTCAGTTATCTAACCTAGACTTATCAGGGAATTTTTCTAATGAAATTTCTCTAAACACATAGTGTATTGAGCATCGGCTTGTACTGTTTTTTCATTAATGCTCAAAGATTCAAGTTTCTTGTGATCCTCACTGTAAACTGCCTGAATAGCCTTGTTGGCCTGAAAACAACAACTTTCTCCTGGTAGTCTGTTTTCCGGTCTCATGAAATGTGCAAATATCTTAGTGATATGTTCACCAGTCACTCTAACCTTATAAAGTACATCGTCGTCGTAAGGCTAAACAGTTTTAAGGTCGCTAAATGTAACTAGAGAACCTAATTTTGTGCCACGAATTGAACCACTTCCTATCAGAACGACATCAAACTTATCGAGTTGGGCAACAATATCAGCAATTAAGTTACCCACATCAGTTTCTTGTTCGCTATGAGGATGAGTCAGTTTACGTGCTACGCGACCAATCAGCCGGTTATATTTGCGATCGACCTCTTCTTGGAAAGTCGCAATCAGCTTTTCGATTTCTGGATCGGGCCCGGCTAGATTATTATCAACAGGCAGGAGTTGCCACTGCCATTCAACAATGCTGTTAGTATCGTCATCTACTACAACATCGAAATGTCCAATCTGCTCGGTGCCTACTCCGGCTTGTGCAATCAGAATGTCGTTAACTTTGGCTGGTTGTTCTAGGATTGTATGGGAGTGCCCGCCCACGATCATATCCACACCCCATTCTGGATTTAGCATTGCCGCTAGTTTTTTATCCTCTTCAAAACCCATCTCGAACTTTTGCCCTTTTCAACATCAAAGTTTCCGGATAAAACAGGTATCCCAAGGTGGCTGCATCATGGACAAGAAGACCTGGAATTCCTGCTGTTTCTCGATAACCCAAGGCTGTGTCAATCATGAACTCACAAAGAGCTATCAAGAATTGGGAAAGTTTACTCTCTGGATTCGCCTGAGTGACTGCCTGAGTCATATCTCGTGTGAAAATTAAGTGTCTGGTGACGTCCAACGGCATCACGACAATATCATCTCGGCTGTCAAATACTGTCTGAGGAGCTTCAGCATTAAACCAAATATTGAATTCGGCATGGGGAGTCACATTACCCGAACAGGAAAAAGCACCTCCCATAATGACAATTTCTTTGGCTTTTTTGAGGATGCCAGGACTTTTTGTTTCCGCCGCAGCGAGGTTTGTCAGGGGACCGATCGCGACAATGGTAATCTCCCCTGGATTTGCGTTGAGCTCGTCGATGATGATTTCGTCGGAGTAGGGAGCATCCTCAAATTTATGGGTGGCTGGGGGTAAAGTATGAGACAGATTGCCCATCCCATCCGCCCCATGAATATGTCCGGCATCTTCTACAACTTGTTTGATGGGGACACCGCGACCTACTTTAATCTCTGGGAATCCTGCTAAATTTAAAATCTGCGACGCACTAGAAAATGTGCGTTTAGCAGCGACATTGCCATCTGCGGAAGTAACGGCGACAAGTTCAGCTAGTCCTGATTTGACCGAGCTCAGAAGCCACAGAAAGGCATAGATATCGTCTGGGCCCGGATCGGTGTCGAGAATGATTCTGGGATGAGTGAGTTGAGTTGTCATGGGATCAGGTTCCTCAAGTCAGGGATGATTGTAGAAAAGTCCGATCGCGCATTGTCCAACCTGTGTCACCCGTCAGACAAGTCGATCGAATAGCTGCATAAACCGTTCAGTATCCACATCTAAGCAAGCCTCTACATTGGGGGGGTTAGTTTCCTCATCTCTGCGATCGCGGCGATCGGCTAGTGACATTCCCGTCGTGAATCTTCCTTCGGTTTCAACCATCATATGTAGCGATTCTGTCCTTACCAAACTGGGATCTATTGCAACCGCCACCGCCAAGGGGTCGTGTAAATAACACCCATAAAAGCCTTCGTTATCACGGTAGAAAGCCATATAAATCCCCGTGCAGTCGGCAATAAATTGGATAAGTTTTGAAGGACGGCGCTGTAAATTATCTTCAACAACTTGGCGGGGTAAAGGGGCTTTCATCGCCACATCTAGACCAACTAAGGTGATGGGAATTCCTGACTCCATCACGACTTGAGCCGCATCGGGATCGACAAAAAAGTTAAATTCAGCCGCTGCTGAAATATTTCCCGGTACTGTAACCGCCCCACCCATAATGATAATCCGCCCGATTTTTTTCATCGTTGCGCTATCTTTCTGAATCGCTGTGGCTAGATTTGTGAGTGGTCCTAAAGCAATAATCGTCAGATTATCGTACTTTTTAGCTGCCGAAAGAAGCAGATCGATAGCATTCTCTGTAGATGGCTTAGTAGTAAGTTTGGGATAGCGAGGTGTACCATCAGCTTCCTTAAATTGATCCAACTCACCTAAACCATCTGCCCCATGAATTCCTGCGGCATTGAAGGGAGGTTTCAGCAGTGGCTTTTCACACCCTTTGGCAACAACGGGCGAAGTATCTGGCTCCACAATACTGATGACGCGCAACACATTATTAGCGGCCTGCTCGACGTTAATATTGCCAGCGACAACGGTGATGGCTTTCAGGTCTAATTGGGGTGAATTTAATGCCATAATCAGAGCCAAGGCATCATCTACACCACCGTCTGTATCTACTATTACTGGAACTGGCTGATTTGGAAGGGCTATCATGTTAATTATTGCTCCCTTAAATTTATCCGAAGCCGATACAAATTCTGGCGGCGCAGGTAAGCTGCTACGCATCTAAATTGAATGCAGAGACGGGCAGGATGCCCGTCCCACAAGAATTGTAGAAAAATTGACTTTCAAATTAGATGCACAGCAGCTTAAAACCTGCTGTGGCAAGTGTTTAAAAAGTCTCTACTTGTAGACCAATCTTCCTTCGATATGGCTGTCAAGATTTTGATGATGACTCAAGTATTCTTCAATGACATCCTGGCAAGATGTTGTGATTACCTTTGGGGTTCCTAATTCTTGATGTGTTATACCTAAATTCGACTCGGAATTGTGGTAACGATAGCCATCCATACAGATTGTGTATTGATTATCGTCTTGTATGGATTGTCCATTAATGCTTAAAGATTCCAGCCTGTGCAGGACATCACTGTAAACTGCCTTAATACCCTTGTTTACCTGAAAATACAGACTTTGACCAGCTATTCTGTTTTCCGGTCTCATGATATGTGTAAATATCTTGACCAGATGTACCCCAGTAACTCTAAATTTATAAAGAGTATCATCGTAAGGGAAAACAGTTTTCAGATCGTTCAATGTAACTAGAGGCCCTAATTCCTTTCCCCGGATTGCACCACTGGAAACAAAAACTACATCTAAGTTATCTAATTGGGCAAAAATATCGGCGAATAAGTTACCCAATTCCGTTTCTTCTTCACGCCTAGGATGGGTCAATTTATGGGCTAATCGTCCAATCAGTCGATTGTACTTACGATCTACGCCTTCTTTAAAGGTGGCGATCAGCTTTTCGATTTCTGGATCTGGGCTGGCGAGATTATTATCTACAGGTAAGAGCTGCCACTTCCATTCAACAATGCTATTAGTATCGTCATCCACTACAATATCGAAACGTCCAATTTGGTCTGTGCCAACTCCGGCTTGTGCGATCAGAATATTGTTAACTTCGGCAGGTTGTTCTAAAAACGTATGGGAGTGTCCCCCAATTATCATGTCCACACCCCATTCTGGGTCTAGCAACGCTGCTAGTTTTTTATCCTCTTCAAAACCGATGTGTGTCATGAGGACTGTCAGGTCAATGTCCTCATTTTTGTATGCGTTGCAAATTTTACCAACTTCTGAGGCGGCATCTTCAAGACTGATGAATGTACCAATACTTTGATCGCGTTTTAATGTCCTAAGAGCTTCCTCAGTAACAATCCCGATGAACATAATATCAAATCCATCTACATTGAGGATGATATATGGCTGCATCAAGCGTTTGTTATACTTTTTGATATACAAGTTGGCATTCACGATCGGAAAATTTGCCATCTTTTCTAAGAATAGTAAGTGAGGCAAGCCATAATCTAATTCGTGGTTGCCCAAAGTCACTACGTCAGGAGCTAGGTAATTCATGATTTCTATGGTTGAAAGACCTTTATGTTCCGAATCAATCGTAGAGCCTTGAAGCATATCACCAGAAATGACAAAAAGCACGTTTTTCTCCTCCTGGCGCACTTTATTGATGTATCCTGAAAGTAGCGACATTCCACCAATCACATGACCTTCTGCGAGGCCCGTAGCTTCTGCCAGAAAGTCTCCATGCATATCATTGGAATGTAAGATCGTGAAACTTTTAAACCGTTCTGTGAGCGTCATAGTCTTTTACCTCTGAAGAGAAGAGAATTGTTTAGCAATGTTGGTTGAAGTCAGCATCAGCACTTCAATAAACCGATTCCAGGTTAATGACTGGCTTCCTGTTTGCTCTTGTAAGAATGTGATTTCATCCTCAGATAGAGGTGGCTCTCTCAAACTGCGTAGTGCCGTATTCAACTAATGCAGACTGATAATATCATCTGCATCGACATCAATGGGTAAAAAATATGTGACAAATTCTGTATATCTCGACATTAACTGTTGATGGCGCAACATCAATTCGCCAAATTCCTCAAAGTCGATCGCACTACTGCCATTTCTATCCATGCAGTTGAACAGATAGGTAAGTTCACCCTCCGAGAGGACTTTTCCTGCCTGATGCAAGTGAGTGGCAAAGTCCTGGGTTGAAAGAAACCGACTGCGATCGCGATCGATTGCATCGAAGATGTAGCGCAAATCGCCTTTAATCGCAGGATTTGCCTGCTCAAACAAGATATTGCGTTGCTGCCCCTGAAGTGCGGCTCTAAGTTGTTGCCGGAAGCTAGCAATAGTTTCCTTGGCTAAACGGAACCGCTGTCGATGTTCCTCTGGACTCGCTACTGTATGCAGAACCACAGGTACAAGGGAAGGCAGCGATCGCACCTGAGCGAAGGGCTGCCGGGAGTTTTCCCGCGCAGCTTTCAGGTTGTTAGGGAGCGATCTGGGGCAGAGGACTTGTGTCCTCGTTTCGCTCTGACCAAGAATTTCAAAGGTGGTACCCGCCACGTGATTTATCCGTGGAATCAATCCAAAATCTCAAATCGAAAATCCTCAAGAAAGAGCATTTATCCGTGGGGTCAATCTAAAATCTAAAATCTCAAATCGAAAATCGATTGACGCTCCCTACTTTTTTGGTGAACTACTCGGAGTGCTAATATTCTTACAAATATCGGGATCGCTCTCACTGCCCTTGGTCTGGGGGTTATTCAGATAGTCGCGCAACCAATCACAGTTCATTGCTACGAGTTCATCCAGTTCTTGTTTAATCTGATACAGGCGAACATTGGTATCCGATCTATTGATAGCCAGTGTCTTGCCATCCGGACCGATCGCCACGTTTGCGACATAGCCTTGATGTCCCGGGAATGCGGCTAACGGCTGACTTTTGCGATCTTTGATGCTCCACAGACGGGCAGTGCCGTCTCTTCCACCAGTAACTAGACGTTCATCATTTTGGCTGAACGCTACGCTATATACTGCGCTTTTATGGTCCGCCAGTTTTTTGTTCAAGGGCTCACCTTGATTGTTCCACAATCGGATGATGCCGTCTTTTCCACCAGTGATTAGGCGCTGACTATCGTGGCTGAACACCATGGTATAAACCTCTTTTGCGTTCAGTGGGCGCAACTGCTTATCTGTGGTGTTCCCTAGCCAGATGCTGTTATCATCTCCAATAACAGCCAAGAGCTGATTATCGGGGCTGATCTGCACGCTATAGACCGAGCCTTGATGTTTGGGAAGTTGTTTATTCAACGGCTTGCCTTTCTTGTCCCACAACCGGATGGTGCCGTCTTTTCCACCCGTGACTAGGCGCTGACTATCGGGGCTGAACGCCATGCTAGAAAAGTCTTTTGCCTGTAGTTTGCCCAACTGCCGATCGGTCGTGTTCCCCAGCCAGATGCTGTTATCCTTTCCAATAACAGTCAAAAGCTGACCGTCGGGGCTGAACGCCACCTCATCGATCTCCGCTTTTTTTTCTTGATTTCCTTGGAGTTTGATTTGCCGCTCCTTGCCTTTGGTGTCGATGGGCCAGACGCTGCCATCCTTTTTGCTAACTCTCAAAAGCTGATTGTGCTGGTTGAATGCTATTGCATCGACTGGTCGATCGGTCGGGGTTACCTTCAACTGCCCCCGATCGGAGATGGCCCACAGACGCATGGTTCTATCATCAGTAGTGACCAAAAGCTGACGATCCCGGCTGAACGCCAGGCTGCTGAGACTGTCTTGTCCTTGGAGTTTATGCAACGTTCGGCCTTTGATGTCCCGCAACCAGATCGTGCCGTTTGCTTCCCTGAAGGCCAGGAGCTGGCTATCTGGACTGAATTTCACGCTATCAAAGTCGTAGCGCCATAATGGATCGATTTGTGGGAGCCACTTCCTAGTTTTGGTGTCCCAGAGGGCAAAAGTGTTCCTGTTTTCCAATTTGACGGCTAATATCTGGCTGTTCGGGCCGATCTGCACGCTCGCAACCTTAGTTTTCTCCGGAGGGTTGTACAGGAGTGTGTCCGGCTTTTTGGTTTTTGTATTCTCCAAATAGAAAGTGTTGTCATCTCGAATGATGACCGAGAACTGGCCATTTGGGCTAAACAGTGCCTCCTTTTCCCCGGCTCGATTAGGCTCCCGGGAAATTTTAAAGTCCTTGGTTTTGGTATCCCACAGGTAGGCAACGCCTTCGGAGCTAGAGGCGCTCAGGAGCTGGCTATCTGCGCTGAACGTCGCTTTCGAGAAAATCTTACCCTCGCTCCGCGGGAGTTTCTTGAGGTTATTGGTTTTTTTTGTATCCGACAGGTAAATTCCGTTTTTATAATCAATGAGGGCCAGCTTCTGTCCATCGGGGCTGAGCTGTACGGACAAATAGCCTGAAGTGGATTTCTCCTTAGGCTTTTCTCTAGAAGTCTCCTTCTGTATATATTCCAACTTCTGGGTTTTGGTATCCCACAAGCCGACGGTGCCTTTATCATCAGCAATAGCCAGCCGACCATCCGGGGTAAACACTATACTCTCGATCGAATATTGATTGGTTTTTAAGCGGTTAATTTCCTGTCCTGCATAAAATGTGCCGATCGACTTACCTAACACTTGATTGCTTAACTCAGCATCTGGCCACCAGCGTTGCCACTTTGAGTCCTTGAGTTCTTTGGCAGCTCGTAAACTGCCTATCCTGGCCTCTATTGGTTGATGAGTGACCAAGCTGGTCTCAGCGGATTGTAGAAGAGCCAGAATTTGGTGAATTTCTGCTTCCCTCCACTTAATTCCAGCAAAAATAGCAAATCCACCCAACATAAAAGCGGCGATCGCAGCCGCCATGAGTTGACGCTTTCTGCGCTGTTCCTCAAGCTGGCGTCGTCGCTCGCGCAACTGAACACAAGCCAAAACATATTCCGCCTCAAGTTGATTGAGTTGCACAAATTTGGGGTGCTTCCACAACACCTCTGCATCTTCTAATCGTCCCCCGTGATGGATAAGATAAGTGTCTTGACCTGGTTGCTCTCGGTGCTGCTGCCAATCCTGAGCTGCCTGATTGATGGTTTCTCGCAATAGCAAGTCACTGCGGTTCTGATTCAACCAATTTTGTAAGGTCGGCCAGTAGCGGATTAAAGCTTCATGGGCGACTTCCACCTCTTCCTTCCCCGTAGCTTCGTTGCGACTGGTAACTACAAGCCGCACCCCTTCCCCTGCCAACTGCTGCACCAACTTCCTTGTCACTGCTAGATCGTCGCCTGTTGGGACCAAATCCTCTAACTCCACTCGCCGGCGCGTGTCCCGCCGCTTCTCTCCATGTATGGCACTGGCATCCAAGCGGGTTAAGCGCAAGAAGATATTCTGGAGTTGTTCTTGCTCGGGGGCTGACAAGCTATTGTAGAAATCATCGGCAGTCTTAGCTATTGCTTTTTGGACTCCACCGATCGCTTGGTACTCCTCATTGCACAGCCACCGCCCCCGCCGCCGCTTCCACAGTTCCTGCAAAGCATATTGCAACAGCGGCATCGCCCCAGGCTCCCCCTGCACATCATTGAGAATCGCGTGGCTCAAGCCAGCTTCAAAGCGCAGTCCCCCCCTGTCTGCTTGCATCTTCATTGCTGTAATCAGTTCTGCAGGTTCCATCGGCCCAACCAATTTTTGTCGGGTTTCAATCCGCTTTCTCAGTTCGGGGTAAAAGGTACACTCTCCCAAAAAGTCGGCGCGCATTGTAATTACGACTTTCCGCCGAGAGGCAAAGTTTAATAACTTTTCAATGAATTCGACGCGATCGGCTTTATCTTCACAGAGAGTGAATACTTCTTCAAATTGGTCTACCACCAATATTGAATGCTGCTCTGATACTTTCAATAATCTTTCTAATCGTCTTTTTAGTTGCCGAGCTGGCTCCTTTCCAGGCGTCATGTACGCCCACTGAAGGCTTAGCTGCTCCTCTTTGAGCTTAGGAATCAGCCCTGCTAGTACCACCGATGACTTGCCGCTGCCCGAAGTGCCGATTACGGCTAAGAAATTGTCCTTCGCCAGTTCATTTTGTAAATCTCTAATCAGTTCATCACGCCCAAAGAAGAACTTGTGGTATTTTTTCTCAGCGAAGGAAGATAGTCCAGGAAACGGACACTCAGCCTTGTATTGTGGTGGTTGCTTACCCAAGGCTGCTAAAGCGTCGAAACTGATTTCGATTACTTGTTCGCAGAGGTTGTTGAGTTCTGCTATTGCCTGATAACGATCTTCGCGGGCCGTGCGCGAGTCGGCTCCCCGTGTATTTTTCAGCGTCTTTACCTGGGTTTCAAACCTCTGCTTGAGTACGGAGGCATGAGGTGCCCGCTCTTGGAGGAGCTGTCGCAGCTTTTCAATACCATACTCGATTTCCTCGTCGGTTAAATCCCGATTGTCGAGGCGATCGCTAAATAAGGGACGCCCTCCCAAGCGGCTGAACAAAGCCGGGACAGCAATATCATGCCGCTTGGACAGTCCGGCTGTTGCCTCTTGTAGCGCCGTATCTACCTCTCCTGACTCTCTGAGTCGTCGATAAAAGCTCTGTCCTAGAGCCAAGCCTGTCTCTACGCTCACCTTGCGAGTCATCGCTATGACAGCGGGCATCCCCAGATTTCTGACCAATCTTTGACCTAATCCACCTAATCCTGCTTCGGCTCTGGGATCGGCACTTTCGCAAGTACACAGAAAGGTAAAGTGAGGTAAGCTCCTCTGATGATTGCCGATGTTCTTCAGTTCACTGAGCAAGTCTTCCCCAGTCACTGGCAGAACTTCGTTGTCGGCTTTTGCCCAATACAGAACAGTTTCTCCGTTATCCAGCAGCTTGCCGTGGGCGACAAAATGCAGCAAGGTGTATGGTTTCTTAGCGTTAGTCAGTTGCTTGGACAGTTCTTGTAGCGTTGGCGGTCCGATCGCACCGGCGACATTATTTGCCAAAATTTCGTAAGGAATTTCACCAAGCGCTTCTTTGACTCCAGATAAGACAGCTTCAACGTCAAAAGGTGCTAATTGAAACTTACCGATATTAGAGGGACTCGCTACCAGCACCAGTGCCCGCAAGTCACGTCGTCCAATGGGGGGAAAGCGGCGATCGATAATGGTGGGAATGTACAGGGAAAAGGGAACGCGCTGGTTGCGGGCTAAAAGATGCCACTCCCCGTCGGCATCAATCGGAGCACACAGCCTTTCCCAATGCAAGGTTTTGAGGGAGTCATTGTCAGCCGCTTCGATCGAGAGCAAAATTCGTAATAGCGAGTCCTGACTGCTCTTGGATAGGACACGAACAAAGGTGTCGTACACAGCCCCCCGAAACAATGCTTTGCCTAGTAAAGTGCCGTATTCCCTCTCGTTTTCTTGCTTTTGAGTGAGTTTGTTCAAGTCCTCCTGACTTAGCTGGAGAATCTCTTTTGAATGGATGGTTAGCCCATCTGGTTGCTTACACCTGACAACAATGGGCCAGCTACTATCGCCTGATTTGCTCTGAATGGTAATCTCGAACTCAAAGGCGTTCATGCGTCATGTCCTCTCATTATTTCTCGCTCTCTATAGTGTCAGCTCGCAAATAATCTGTTGTGCCTTTTAACTGTGATACAATTATTACCCGTATTTTTTTATTGTCGCTCCCATTTAATAATTAACCTTCCTTCATTTTAAAGTTTATGCCATAAAAATTATAGCTCTTCAATAATTGATTTAAACAGTCGCTCGGCCATATATTCTTTCGCCGCCTACCCTACCCATTCAATTAATTTATAGTGCTCGGCTCTTTTTTGGGAAAAATTCTAAATGAAGATTGGGCATTTCTGTTTCACTTTTATCCAGGCACTCTTTTTTTAGTAAAACTAGCACGCTCGAGAATAATCACAATTTTGGGTTTTTTCTCAGGAAAACCAGATGTTTGATTGCTAGCTTCTACCCTTCTCAAATTATCAGTTTATTAAAATATTAGGAGTTTATAAAAAAATAATTTATTTACATTATCTGATAAAACAAATCTTTTCTTGTCTGAATATCTTAGTGTTACCATTAGGTTAACTCTTCTTTTCCTTCGATCTATTCTGACATTTTTCTGGTTACTTTTCTCAGCCAATTCTTTCTGATGATGATTCTTAAACTCAATCCGCTCTCGTCCCAAAACCCTAGCTGTAAAAGTTCAGCACTTGATTTTTATGTTATTAAGTATTCTTATATATACCAATCCTAAATGATTCAGATACATCTGTAGGGGTAGTGCCTTTCTTTGCCTACCCCCTATCTATCGGGCAACCACGGGGGGATTGCCCCTACAATAATTATGCAAATGATGCGAGGATTGCTATAGCAATCCTCGCATCAGTTTCAATAACTGGTTAACTTCCAGGCTCTTCCTGGGAACCCATATCCAGAGGCTCTGCCTCGGCGCAGACTGTGGAGGCTCTTCCTCCGGATCGGCGTTACCAGGCTCTTCCTGGTAACGAGTAGAATCATTTAGGATTGCTATAGAGGCAGGAAATATTTATTATTGACTAATAGGAGCAACCTAAATCCCGGGCAAATTCAAAGGTTGGCAGCGACCTTAAAAAAATCAGAATGCTTGAGAATTGTGTATGAGATGAAGGAAGAGTTTCGAGAAATATATGAGACTAATAAGCTGCTGCGCATCTAAATTGAATAGAGAGACGGGCAGGATGGCATCCCACAAAAATTGTAGAAAAATTTACTGTCAAATTAGATGCACAGCAGCTTATGGCTGTCAATATGGCGCACAAAAAGTTCAATAATTAACTGACTTTGCAGAGATTTTTTAAATAAGCTGCTCTGACAATTATTAATCATTTTGATGGAATTTGTAACTACTTTCTTGCTCGCAAAACCAGAGTTATGGAAAAAATTAACAATCGAATTAAGTTGATTAGGCGACGATGATATGGCTTTTATAATGCAAGATAACTTTCGATATTGCCTATTAGCTTGATTTTCAAGTTAGGTTAGGTAAAAATTTTACCGTCAGTTCCAGAGAGAGTGTAAAATTAACAAAAACAAACTAAATAATCGAAAATAAATTCCCTTGATACAAAGGAGTTTAACATCACTTTAATCCAGGCAAACCCCCCCCCTGCGCTACCTTGGTAACAGCATCTCTGGTAGCCTCTGCTCCAAAACCCCAAGCCATCAGTGCAAAATAATCCTTCCAAGGATTATCTCCAAAAGTAGGTTTATCAAGATAAAGTTGACTAAAACCTGCTCCGGCTAAAAACACGATCGCAATTATATAGCTACTCACAGTAAAAACTTTCAAACGTAGATTCGCACTCGAGGCTTGCTCTTCCCAACTCAATAAGCGAGCAGAGGGTGGCGGTCCCAGTAAGCTTATGATTTTATCCCGGAATTCGACTCCTTTGGCGATCGCCCCCGTCACGTTTACTCCGAAATCGACTTCTGTCGGATCTAGCATATCTTCTTGCTGCGAAAGCAGTTCTGTAATTTCCGCGATCGCCCCTTCTACCTCAGCCCCCAAATTGGCATCTTTTGCCAAATCACCAGGCTGTAAACTTCCCATCCGCTGTTCTAAATTCTGTACTTTAGGCTGCCAAGATTTCGCCTCTTTTACTGACAACTGAGCGTTCAAGCTAATCAGTTGTTTCATCTTAGCTTCGAGTGGAATGTAAGAATTCACTTGTTCAGCTATTTCTTGGAGGCGATCGCGCAATTTCACAGGACTTTCTAAATCAGGAGCATCTCTTAGTGCATCTTCCAAGCTGCGAACCACCGCCTGCACAAAAGGAAGGCGGTCATCCATATCTTGTAATCGCTGCTTTATTTCTTCATAATAATCTAATTGTGCCAACCAATCACCACGACCTTTTAGCCATCTATTGATAACTAATTCTGCTTGCTTAACCGCATTTTGAGCTTCATCCCAGAGTTCTCCTTGAAGCGCCATTTTTACATCAATTAACTGTGAATCCACCCTCGATTGAAATACCTTAAACTTTGACAAATCGGCATCATCTTGCGTTTGAACGCGAAGCTGACTTACTCGCACTAAAATTTCATCGCGCGGCCTCCCTTGAGCGCGGTAAAGTGAAACACTTACCCCTAACCCTGCACCAATTAATAGTATGAATAAGGGTAAAAACCAATGCTCCTTAACTTTTACAGTTACAGGGATAGCCCACTCCCCATCTTTGTAACTTAGTCTCAATTTACCATTAAATTCACCACTATTAACTTTCCGAAGATCGAATTTTACCTGAGATATTATTGCATTTGGTTGGGTTAAATTCCCTAAAGATTTTTCTAAACTAATTGCTTGAGCTGACAAAACAGCGCCTCCGTCATCGCTATTCAAATCCAATGGAATTAACTCTAATTGAGTAACGGGTGTCGCAGTTCGTAGAAATATATTACGAGTGACAACAGTTCCGCGCATCCCCACCACTGTGATTTGAGCTGGCTCGGTTATTACTTCAGTTTGAGCATTAACACTGGGAGCTGCAAATAGTCCTAGTGCTAATAATAACAATCCCAGTGTCGCTAATTTTATACTCAATTTTAGGAGTTTGAAAATTTTCATGAATCTTGATTTAACCTCTTTCTAAATAGCATTAAATTTTGACAATTTTAATTTTCTAACTAATTTATCTCACTCTTCCTAGACCTCCACTAAGTTAATACTTTCATTGTGGTTAATAACTTTAGCATTTTGTGGGACAACTATAGTGAAAGTCACTTCTTTTGCCATGCAATCTTCATTTTATCCCGCCTCGACTGGTATTTTCACGACGAAGGGACTTTCCCTGTATTAAACTGTTGAAGTTACCTGGATATATTTTTGCCTCTTGTGAACCAGCCACCATATCAAGTCTATCTTGTTCTAGCAAAGTTGCATCAAATTATGCTGTGCTGACCATCACCCCTGAAAGGAAAAGAAGGCTGATTACAGGCGATGCTGAGAGGAGTTTTTGAGAGGCGATCGCACCAATTTAAACTACGAGCCTGCAGCCTGCTTTCATCACTCTCACAAATCCCTCAGACCGAGTTACAACCATTACTACTTTGCTCTCACCATAGCTTACCATTTTGGGAATAGATATCACCGCCACTCTAGCTTTATCAAGTCAAAACGACGCATAATAGCTTGTGGTCCATGTTTTTTAAGCTATAATGATATCACGATCGCAGCAAATTAGGCCGATGTTCGTAGTTAACTTTTTGTCGAGAAAAGGATGGTCGGGAAAGACAACGGTTGCTCTCCACTGGGGAGGCGTTCCCTCTAAGTGCGGTTTGAGTGTCGTGTTGGCGGACATGGGTTCCCAGAATTCATCAGCATCTTGGTCTAAAAATAGCGAAGCTGTCACCAGCGGCAAAGTAGCACATAAAACCAATATATAACAATGGTTTCAGCTTTGATTTTCTAAGTCGTTCAAGACCACCTGGTCAATCGATTTTAGATTTTAGATTTTAGATTTTAGATTGACCCCACGGATAAATGCTCTTTCTTGAGGATTTTCGAAAAGGGATTGATTCCACGGATAAATCACGTGGCGGGTACCATCAAGAAATGCTTGGTCAATCAACAGTCGGGCGTTGCTGAATCAGGGTATGAAAATGGATAACTTGAAAATTCAAAAGATTGACTGACTCGCTTGTTTCATTTTTTGCAGGTTGAGTCATTCATACCGTAAATCCGCAACGCCGACTAGCCTTTGGTCTTGGGGTTGATTTAATGTTACTGTCATCATACGACATCCTATAATATCAAATCCGTTAGCATCGGAATAGTAAATTCGAGTTGACGGTTGACGGTTGACTGTTGACGGTTGACTGTTCACGGCGTCAACCGTCAACAGTCAACATCATTCCGGTGTAACCGGAAATGATATAACTCTTCTAGTGCTAGTGGAAAGAATTTAAGTTTTTAGTCAGAACTTTAATTTTTATTAAGTCGGTGTTAAAGACAGAAGTCCTTACTACGAACCTATTTTTGTAAGATATTTAGTTTTTCCTATTCGATCGCAGTGAACTGACAAAAAACTCATAACTAAGGGCTAATAACTATTATCCGTGAAATGTGGCAACCGAAACCCGATCGCGCCCTGATGCTTTCGCCTGATAAAGCGACTCGTCGGCGAGGGCAATGAGCGCCCCGGGTTCCGACTTCGGCGCGGGAATGCAGCAAGCTACACCCAAACTCAGCGTCACGTATTCGCTGACAGCAGACTTAGCGTGAACTATTTGCAAAGCCCGCACCTGTTGTGCGATCATTTGAGCTACGCAAGTGGCACCTTCAATATCCGTATTTGGCAAAACTACTACAAATTCTTCTCCACCGTAACGCGCTACTAAATCGGCAGCTCGCTTTACCGAATGCTGGATAACCGCCGCCACTTGCCGCAAACATTCATCTCCCGCTTGGTGACCGTAAGTGTCGTTGAAAAGTTTGAAATAATCGATGTCGCACATAATCAAAGACAGGGGTGCTTCTTCCCTCGCCAAACGTCGCCATTCCGTATCGAGGTATTGATTAAAAGAGTGGCGGTTCCTTACCTCAGTCAAACTGTCGTAAGTTGCCAAATACTGCAAGGCTCGATTCACACTTTCTAACTGCTGTTTCTGCTGCTGCAACTGACGGTTGAGAAGCGCCAACTGCTGTTCGGCTGAGTGCGACCGCAACAAATTTCTCACTCTCGCGAGCAATTCCCTCTCGTCAAAAGGCTTTGAAATATAATCGTCAGCACCCGCATCCAAACTTTCGATCCGAGCTTCCATCCCCGATCGCGCTGTCAAAAAGATTACCGGAGTCGAACTCAATTCTGGCGTACTCCGAATCTCCTTGAGCAAATCCAGTCCGTTTTGTCTGGGCATAACTTGGTCGCTCACAATCAAATTTGGTCGCAAAGTTTTGGCTTTTTCTAAACCTTCAACCCCGTCACTCGCGACGGCAACTCGATAGTACGGAGTTAATAAAGTTTGGAGGTAAGCCAACAGAAAATTGTTATCTTCTACTAGCAGCAACAGCGGTAATTCTCTGCTGTCAGTTGTTAATTGTTCCCGATTATTTTTATCGTCAAAACTGTTATCTTCCGGCAGCGAGGCCCCTGGTGCGATCGCCCGGATATTTCCCGATTCCCACTCTCCGGAGCCGAATCCAGTCAGTCCAGCCAATTGGGCGATCGCGCTCACCAACTGAGTCGCTTCCACCGGCTTCGACAAATGCCTCTGAAACCCCGCCTCCAGCGCTTCGGCCGAATCTTCTTCCTGGATGCCTCCCGTCAGCGCCACGGCCGGCAGCAGTTCCCTGTGCTCGAACCTTTCCATGGCTCTGATGCGGCGGATCAAATCGCAGCCGTCAGCTCCGGAAACCGTCATATCGCTCACCAACACGTCGGGCCGCGACTGTTGCAACTCGGCCATCGCTTCGCCGGCGCTACCCACCGCTATTACCTTGGCTCCAAATGCTTCGAGACCAGTTTTGAGAAATTGCCGGATCTCGACGCTGCTTTCCACTACCAGGACTTGCTTTCCCGCTAGGGGTTTGGAAACGGATCCGGGTCTGCTTTCCATTTGGGCGAGATCCTCGGTGCGATCGTCCTGGGCATTTTCCTTGGCAATCGGTAGCAGCACCCCAAAGGTCGCCCCCATACCGACGCCGGGACTCGAAGCCCAAACACTTCCCCCGTGCAGTTCCACCAAATGCCGCACAATTGAGAGCCCGAGCCCAAGCCGGTGCTGTTCCTTTGTCTGGAAGCTCTCGGCAGGGCGGAAGTAGTCAAAGATGTGGGGCAGAAATTTGGGGTCGATCCCGCAACCGCTGTCGCTGACCCGAATCAAGACGCCCGACGCAGTAGGCTCAGTCCGCACTTGAACTGGGTTTGATGCCGATTCAGGGGTGAATTTGATGGCGTTGGTAAGCAGGTTCCAGACTATTTGCTGCAGGCGTTCTGCATCTGCCAAAATGTAGCTGACGGCAGGGTCAAAATGTGTGTCTACGCGGATGTTTTTGGCCGAAGCGTCGGGGATCAGGGTGGCGATCGCAGACTCTATGATAGACGGGAGGTGAACTCGGCCAATGTTGAGGCACACTTTCCCCCGCAGCAGCCGTGAAAGGTCGAGGAGATTGTCTATTTGCCGGTTTTGTATTTTGGCGTTGCGCTCGATGATTTCCAAAGCGCGGTTGGTGGTGGCTTCGTTGAAATTGCGCGATCGAGCTAGCTGCACCCATCCCAAAATCGCGCTCAGGGGCGATCGCAGTTCGTGGGAGGCGATCGCCAGAAATTCGTCTTTTGCCCGGTTGGCTTCGGCTTGGGCTGCTTCAACGGCTTTGCGATCGGTGATGTCGAATCCGATCGCCAAATACTCACAGGGTTTTCCGTTGCAGTCCAACACCGGAACTACTGCGGAGTACACCCAATAATCACTTCCATTCTTGGCTTTATTCTTAATATCTCCTTGCCAAACTTCACCTTTGGCAACAGTTGACAGCATATTTTTGATTAATTCCGAAGACTTATATTCCGAATGGAGGATGCCAAAGTGGCAGCCGATCAGTTCGGCGCGCGAATAGTTGGACATGGAGCAAACTCGATCGCTGACGTAGTTGATAATTCCTCGCGCGTCAGTCCTCACCGCAAGTACGGATCTGTTGATCGCTCCTTGAAAATCTAAACATTCTTGCAGCGACGAATCTAGTTCTTTTTTCATAGAAATTTTGCCTCGGCGATCGGGCTTATCCTTGCTCCGCTCTTGGATTTCCATTGCTTCTATTTTCCCCTGACGGCTGACACCTAATCTACTCGCATCCTGATTCATTATCACTATTTTCTTTCCCGCGTCGGCGGGTGCAATATTTTGTATCTCTTCATCGTTCCTGAAAAATTGGCAGCACATCCACTCGGGAGTCACCTCAATTTTTATTTATAGTTGGCTAAAATTTGTCAATCTGAGGACAGATTTTCTCCTATCTAGCCGATGATCCGCTGCTAGCTAATACGCTTTTATGTTTTATATTTTATCTTCTACTATGGGGAATTACTGAGAAATGTAGGGTGTGGATCGCACGCCTACAGTTGCATTCTTCTTTTCAACGGGTATCATAACCGTCAACTTTTTTCTCACAATTACTCCTCGGATCTGGCACAAAGTCTCCTCAAGGGCAGGCTTTCGGGTCTGTGGCATTCTGCCTGAGATCCACTCCAGCAGATATATGTCTAGGGCTAGACAGTTCCCCAATCATTGGCGGGTTTGGGCGAATAAAGTCCGTGTCTTGCGATCGTCGGCAACTTCTGTTAAATTATTTTCTTCTACATCTTGACAGGTCTGTATATCTTTTGTATTATAAAATGTATTATAACTTCAAACGAGAGAGCCTCCCAACTCCATTGACGCACTCAACTATTCACAATTTGAGGAAAATAGTCTGTGAATTTAGACGCTGTACGCGAGCAATTTGAACAAAGAGCATTTGAGTATGACGGCTTAATTCCTCGCCTCATTCCGCGGTATCGCGAGCAACACGATGTAATATTGCAGTTAATCCCTTTTGAAACTAATGCTAACATAAAAGTTCTGGATTTAGGCGCGGGAACTGGCATACTGTCGGCAATGATATTGTCAGCATTTCCTCAAGCAAAAGTCCTAGCCTTTGACCTGGCCAAAAATATGCTGAAAACTTGCAAAACTAACTTGTCCGCTTTCCGAGAAAGGCTGACATTGCAGCAAGGGAACTTTGCCGAAGATGATTTCGGCAGCGGTTACGATTTGGTAGTTTCTGGGTTGGCAATCCACCACCTCGACAGCGCAGGTAAAAAACAGCTATTTCACAAACTTTTCCACTCGATGAATCCAGGGGGAATCTTGCTAATTCGAGATATTGTCACAGGTGCTACTCCCCGGCTGACTGAGCAATACGAACAGTTGTGGCGGCAGTACATGAAAGCTAACGCAGAAGATGATGCAGCCTGGTTTCAAAAATATTTAGAAGAAGATATTCCCTCCTCTGTGGAAGAGCAGACAAAGTGGCTTGCAGAAGCTGGTTTTGCAGACGCAGGATGTCACTGGCGCTATCTAAATTTTGCTATTTTTGGCGGAGTTATCCCCAGGTAGAAGGCAAAAGGCAGAATGCAGAGTTTTTGATAATTATCAAAAGATAAAGCTGGTGAAAACTCGCACCCAGAAAACTTTTTTATTCCCGGACGCAGGACCGACTTATGTAGGTTTTTAAATCCGCACCTTACCGCGAAAATTCGCGCGTAAAACCATTTATTTTTGGCGATATGAATAATTTTCAATAAACCCGTAGGGACGGGTTCGCTCAAGCGCTCTCTGGCAGTGCAAACAGATTCAATCAACCCGCCCCCAACCCACGAGATCGCCCGCGAGTGACATTTTGTAAAAGGTGATTTAAAAGCTCAATAAATAAAGTAAAATCATGAAGGATTCTCGATTAATAAAAATCAGCAGATATCTCAGCAGACACCTGCGCCACGCGCCCTCGCGCATCGGCATTGAACTCGCTCCAGGTGGCTGGGTTCCTGTTAGCGAGCTCCTCGATGCGTGCCAAAAAAATAACTTTCCTGTTCAGCTTGCAGAACTCAAAAAAGTAGTCGCGCAAAACGACAAGCAGCGCTTTTCATTCGACTCCACAGGCACTCTAATTCGTGCCAACCAAGGACACAGTGTAGAGGTAGACTTGCAGTTAGAACCCGCTATTCCCCCGAATATTTTATATCACGGCACAGGTAGCACTGCGGTCGAGTCTATTCTCAGTCAAGGAATTAGGAAAATGTCGCGGCATCATGTTCATTTGTCGGTGAATATCCAGACCGCGCGCCAAGTAGGTGCAAGACATGGCATCCCGGCCGTCTTTACTGTAGATGCCGCAGCAATGCACAGCGACGGCCATACATTTTACTGCTCGGATAACAAAGTTTGGCTAGTGGATTTTGTACCACCCAATTATCTCAAAATAAATTGAGAAATTGGCGGTTTTTTTTATGATTTACCCCCAAATGTTTTAAAATTAAGAGCAAGTAGGAGTTTGGCAAAATGAGTGCAGAAGATATGGGCGAGCGTTCTAACAATTTCAATCAAAACCATCCTCAAAATCGAGGGCTGCTCGGCTCGGGATGGCGACCTCTTTACCGTCAATTTGAGTGGGATTACCTGCTACACTTAGCGTCTAGCGACCCCTTAGAACTAGCTCAAAAAACTTTAGGTGCAGCTAGCGACATTGCCGACGCCATGGGACGACACCAATATACGTGGTGGGCCAATATTTTAAATGTATTTTCGGAAAATACTCGCTACGAAATGGATGAGTTTTGGGATTACATTACTCCGCAGCCAGTTTACCCGGATTACCGCTACAAAGACATTTTAGCTACCGAAACCCCGGTGGTACAATTGGTCAGCCGCGCTAGCATTCCCATCGATTACGTTCTCAACAAACTCCAAGAGATTACTGTTTTCAAAGTTCTGGATTTACTGGGAAAACCGGATGCGATTACCCAGTGTTTTATGGAGCGACATTTTTCTTATGCGCCGGAGCGATTTATTAGCTGGGAACGCTTGGAAGTTGTGGGTACTGTTTATGCTTATTGGGCCCGATTAGGGTGCTGGCTGCAAATTGACAGCTACGACAGGGGAAGACGCTGCTACACTCTGATTTCCCAAGATATGGCGCCGCTCGTTAGAAAGGCAACTTACAATTTAGCGGTGATTCTGGGCGGGTACAAAAGCCGCGTCGGACAGGTTCACAGCCAGTTCCCAATTCGGACTTTTTCTGCGGAGGTTCAAAGTTTTACCGATACAGTTCAGCAGGCAATTCTGGATCAAAATCAGTTGGCTGTTTTGGTCAGTGGCGAACCGGGGACTGGCAAAACTGCTTGGACGCAAGCGGTAGCAAAGGAAATTTTAGTGCCGCTGGGTTATGTGATTTTTATCTTAGACCACGATGCTGTGGAAAATTTTGTGCCACCGAGTTATTTAGAGCGGATTTGTATTATTATCAATGAGGCTGATAATTTGGCTCAAGATCGATCGACCGCAGAGGGCCAACGCACTAACAAAACTGAACACATTTTGAGTTTGCTGGATGGCACTTTGTATCAAAGCGTGATTGACGAGAACGGGATTCAATTTGGACAAAAGCTCGTAGTTTTGATGACTTGCAACACTACTGAAAGATTAGATCCTGCAATGTTACGCAAAGGGAGAGTGGATTTTACCAGTGAATTTACGCACAAATTTGTTTGAGCCATCTCTTGAATTCTCAAGCTATCTGCGCGATCGCACGGACTACACGATCTCATACCATGTTGGATTGTTGATTTTCAATTAAAGAAGTGGGAATGACTGAGGAAGCTCAAGGTTTGAATCGCAAGCCTACAGTTGCATTCTTTTTGGAAGTATCAAATACCGAACCATCACCAGGAAATCTTCTGAATGTCAAAGTTTGGAGAAAAATTGCTTGAGTACCTATAGACCATTGGTGTCAATAATCGCCTAAAATCCTTTCTATCTCTCGTGTTTTGCCGAGTTTCGCTCCCCCTCCCCGGCCCCTCAATAGTCGGAGAACAGGACAGAGCACTCGAGTCCCATCCGACTATTGGGGGATCGCCCGGGCGATCTGTGCCTAATCGTCATAACAGCAGTCGGGCACTAGATTTGGTCTTAATTTGACACCAATACCTCTAGACAGATAGACATATAGACATCAAAAATGATATCACTGAGGGGTAACGCCCTCTAAGGGTCTCGTCCGAGAGGAGAAATCAGGGGAACACAGCATTTTTAGTCTCAAACAGAATTTTTTAAACTTGACAGCTATGGAGGAAATCCCAAACCGTGCAAACTAAGCCAGTTCAGCAAAAAAGTCAGGGACTGGGAAGGTACGCCGACGGGACAGTCGCGATCGCCCAACAACCCGCACAAGCAGCCGTGTCCGAGAGTAAAGACCGACTTCGGCGGTTTGTGGAGCGCTCCGCCGAGGCCGTGGCAATAGTAGATTGTGAAATGCGCTATCTGTCGGTTTCTCGTCGCTGGGAAATAAATAGCGGGCTCGGCGACGGCGAGGCGATGGGCCGGTCTCATTGGGAACTGTTCCCGAATCTCCCGGAATATTGGGAGCAAAATGCCCAGGCTTGTTTAGCCGGAGTTTTGGAATACAGCGAGTTTGTGGAAGGGCCATCGATCGCATCTGTGTCAGGACAAATCGCAGGTGGCTATGAGGGCGAGTCGGTAAAATGGATATTTCAGCCTTGGAAAAATAGCGAAGGTGCGATCGGCGGTTTGATCCTGTTTGCCTCTAAGATAGCCTCCGATCTGGCTCAAACAAGTGGCTATAATAAATTTCAGTCCGAGGTTAGAAGCAAGCAGTTAGAAACAATACCGCAACTAACTCAAATTGCCCTCGAAAATGCTGCTGATACAATCTTTTTTACTACCTCCGACGGTCAAATTTGCTACGCCAACAAAGCCGCTTGCCATCTTTTCGGCTACTCGGAATCGGAACTGCTAAACCTGAGGGTTAGCGACATCGATTCGCAGTTACCAGCATCGGATTGGTTCGAGCACTGGGAGCAACTAAAGCAGCAAAGCAACCTCACTTTTGAAACGAGTTACAAAACCAAAGACGGCGCCAGTTTTCCCGTCGAAGTTAAAGTCAATTATTTAGAATACGGCGGCGGCGAATACCGCTGCGCGATCGCGCGCGACATTTCGGCTCGCCAAGTAGCAGAATCAGCGCTGTTAGAGGCGAAAGAGCAACTTCAAGCAGTTTTGGACGCCGTGCCGGGATTAGTTTCTTGGGTAAGTTCCGATTTGCGCTACTTGGGAGTAAACCGACATTTAGCTAGCGCTTACAAAATGCCTGCCGAAGTATTTACCGGTCAAAAAGTAGGTTTTTTAGATACAAGTCCCAAATTTAACGATTTAGTATACGGTTTCTTTGCCAGCAATAAAAAGAAGACATCTCAAGAAGTAACAGCGAGCATCAGAGGAGAAGATAAAACTTATCTAATTGTTGCTCAAAAATACCATAACAATACGGCGGCGGTATTTGTGGGATTGGACATTACAGAAAGCAAACAGTCTCTTGTGGCTTTGCAAGAATCCGAAGAACGCCTGCGGCAGCAAGCGGCTAGATTAGAGCAGACGCTGTTAATTTTGCAGCGAACTCAAACTCAACTGATTCAAACAGAAAAAATGTCATCCCTGGGGCAGTTGGTAGCAGGAATAGCGCACGAAATTAATAATCCAGTTAGTTTTATTTCCGGCAATGTCAGCCACGCCACCGGCTACATTCAAGAACTAATGCGATTGATCGACCTTTACCAAAAGTATTATCCCAATCCAGTGCAGGAAATTGAATATGCGATCGAGGAATTAGACTTAGAATTTATCAGACAAGACTTGCCAAAACTGCTAAATTCAATGAAAGTCGGTTCGGAAAGGATTCGGGATGTCGTGCGATCGCTCCGCTTGTTCTCGCGTACCGACGAAGCCCAAATGAAGCCTGCAGATATCCACGAAGGTTTGGACAGCACTTTGCTGATCTTGCAAAATCGCCTGCAGGCTAAAGGGGGACGGCCGGGAATTTCTCTAGTTAAAGAATATGGGGATTTGCCGCTAGTCCGCTGCTATCCGGGACACTTAAACCAAGTGTTCATGCACTTGTTGACAAATGCGATCGACGCTTTGGAAGAAGGGGGGAGAAATCCGGAAAAAAATGGTAAAATGCAAAATCAGTCTTTGTTGTCTGGGGGCAGCTCGGGCTCTGGAATATTAAATCCCGAAATTCGGATTCGGACCTCCCTGGTAGAGGACAACGAAGTTGCGATCGCCATTAGCGACAATGGCCCTGGGATGACTGAAGAAGTCCTCGGCTGCATCTTTGACCCTTTATTTACCACTAAATCTCCGGAAACGAGCACAGGTTTGGGTTTAGCCATATCCCAGCATTTAGTAGTAGAAAAGCACGGCGGTAAGTTGGAGTGTGTTTCGCGTCCAGGAGAGGGAACTGAGTTGATAATTAAAATTGCGATCGGCAATGATTAATTGACTTCACCCAACGCTGGAGACAAGCTGCCGCCAAAAGTCGCCCACAGCAAAAAAGTTGAGATTTTAGTTGAGCAGCCTTGGAGGCAGAACTTATATATGTAGGGCCCTCTTCGGCGCACCTTACCGCTATAATTCGCGCGTCCAGCTATTGTGTGCGTCCAGGATTGTTTAAGCCCCCAGAGTGTGGCTGTACAATCAATGCTAAAATCTAAAATCTAAAATCGGCTGATTTATATCATGTCCGGTCGATTACCCGACCTCAGGTAGGGGCGGGTTCACCAACAATATCTGCCAATAATTGACTATCTCAAAAACCCGCCCGGCCGGGAGATTATGGTCAATCGATCGGACATGATATTACAGAGGGAAAATAATATGGTAATTGAGTGGCTGAGATTTAAAGTACCTCCGGAAAAGTGGGAGGCGTTTATTCGGCGAGATGAAGAAGTTTGGACTGCCGGACTAAAAAATATTCCCGGTTTTTTGGGGAAAGAAATTTGGGTGGATGCGGTGGAAAATGAGGTGGTGATGTTGATTCGCTGGGAAAGTAGGGAGAAGTGGAAGTCGGTTCCGCAAAGCACAATAGATGAGTTGGATGGCAAAATGGGGGATTTGCAAATTGCGATCGCCGAAAGTCGCGAATATCAAGTTCCCAAGTTTTTGCGTTAGTTAGTCAGCAGTCAGTCGATCGTGTTAATTTTTGAAAGATTCATCATGAGTTTTACGTTGATTGTACCGCAGACATCGATTTGGTATTTGGAGGGCATAACAGAGCGTGGTTGGTCTGGAGGAGAAATATTATTCAAAGGGATTGGGGCTGTAGTCAAATTCGGTTTCGCCGCGTGAGGTTTGGACGGCTTCTAGACATTCTTGGAAGTCGTCGCCTGACCAAGTGCCGATTGTCTTGAGGTGAGCGAGGAAGGATTTAGCAGATGTGATAGAAGGTTTGGTGGAGAGAGATTTCATGAAGGTGAGGGCTTCGGCAAGTCTTCTACTGGGCAAAGCTTCGATTGCTTGGAGGAGTTGTTCTTTGATTGTCATAGGGTGTGCCGGGGTTCTTAACTTATGGCGATCGCTCTTTTATTTTAGGCGATCGGTCATCTGAAAAAACTCATAGCGATCGCTCTTTATGCGCGATCGGGCGATCGCCACTCCTAGAATCATCGCAGTGTTTGGTATTTGGTGCGAGGGGCGAGCGATCTTTCATTTTAGGCTATCGCTCATCAGAAAAAATCACTTGCGATGTTATGGGATGTTATTTTCTTTAACTTCTGCGATCGGATCAACAATAGCTACCAAAGCAACAGGAATCGGCACGAAATAACTTGACTCTTCATCTAAGAAATCATCACCACCCATGCTGAAAGAATCTTGCACCCATTTAGAGATATCCCGCCCTGCTGATTTTGCCATATCGATTACTTCGGATGATAGACAGACTACACCTTGAACAATTTGCGCCTCCAAGAAAGTAATCATGTCATGTACTTCAATAGCAGAAGCACCATCGGGATTGACTGGCTGACTAAAATCAGTTGTAAAAGTGTAGTAGGTCAAGTATTTAGCTGAGTCTGATGATTTGTTTTTCTCCAATTCTCGTAATGGATGGGTTGCAAACAGCAAGTAAGAGCAGCCTTTAAGATTGGGAAAATGTTCGCAGAGCTTTTGTGCAGAAACAGCCATAAAATCCGCTTCTCTTTGTCTAGCAAGAGACTGGGTTAAGGCTCCAATTGGATCGATGTCAAAAAAAGGTTGATGTTGTTTTGTACCTTCCTCACTTTCTTTCGGGTTCCAAGGCAGCAACCCTGCTAATCGATCGGGAGTTTTTTCTTGGCTAAAAAGAGCAAATTCTGGGTCAAAGTTAAATTTTCTATCTTTTTTGTTTTTCTGCTTGATTACGAGAACTTCAGAAACTGCTGACTCCATCTCTGTTTTCTCTTCTCCAAAAATAGGACGTTGCCATTCTTTTGATTCAAAAACTAATTTATGCTTGTAAGTATCGTATTGAGTAACTTCCAAATTATGCCAAGTTTTGAGGCGTTTAAGTAGCTTATCGCGATCGAGAACCTCAATGGGCTTTAGCTGTTCATTTAACTTACGAAGCTCTGTCTCCATGAGATCACTGCTTTCCTTTGCTACTTGTAGAATTTTGTCTACAGTTTGTCCATCACCACTGTCATCTTCAATAGCACTTGCAATTTTGCCCTCTTGCTTATTATCAAGCTGTCCCAAAATTTTCAATTGCATACGCGGATCTGTAACTCCTGCTGTTTCGAGACGCTTTAGTAAGGCTGTATCTCTTTTTTCAGCTAATGTACCCTCTAAAATGAGATAGTAGGCAGTGACATCAGAAATTTGACCTAATCGAGCAACCCTCCCATTACGTTGCATTAAAACAGCAGGATCGGGACTGAGATCCCAATGCACAACTTTATTGGCTACTTGAAAATCTAATCCTTCGTCCGCTGCAGAAGTTGCGACAAGGATGCGGTATTTTTGGTTGCGATCGTAAAAGTCCTTAACTACATTCTTTCGATCATCAGCACTCATCTCCCCAGTAAGAGCCTGACTTTGTTTATCGAAAGTTGCTTTAATAATAGCAGTAGTTTGTAAGACCTCAGTAAAAACGAGAAAACGAGAATCTGGATGTGCTTCAAGCATAGCTCTTAGCCAGTTTAGCTTGGCATTTTCAACACTTCTACCTGATGCCAACAAGTTTAAGGCTAATTCTGTCAGTTCTAATATTTCCTCTATCGTTGCTTCTAAATCTGTATCATCATCATCGTCATCATCTCGATCATTTTTTTTGACTTTCTCTAGTAGTTTTTTCTGAAACTCCCAAATAGTAGGTATGCTGCCTTCTCCTAAATTTCTCGATGTAAAACTAAAGTTACCGTCAGAGGGAAAGATTACCTCTTTGGCATATTCTATATCTCTCTTTTCATCAAATTCCGCTAGACGTTTGGAAATCTCGCGGATTAATTTTCTTAATTGTTTAGTATCATCTGATGTGTCTGCCCTATACATTTTTTCATTTTGCCATTTTGGATGATGGCGGACACACCAACGAAATAGCCAACAAGCACCTGCCAGGGAACTACTCGTTAAACGTGTTTCAAGATGTGCAGTAGCAAACCCTCCAAAACTACCCTTATGATCTCGATAAATACGCTGTACTGTCCTTTTGATTTTTTCTAGCGTTGACAGATACTCTTCATCAGTTTTTTCGAGACTTGGCTCACCTTCGCGGTGGGGACGAACTATCATTAATTTCGGAAATAATCTCTGGTCAGACCAATTACGAATCTCATCCTGTTGTCGCCAAATGACTGCTACGGGTGAATCATCTTTTGATATTGCTGCTAGAAGTTGTTCCTTGCCAATATCATTAGCATAGGCATTTTCCAAAGCAGTTTGGTGTACCAGTAATCGCAATAAATTTGTAAATTGATTGTCAGAGCGAAAAGGTGTAGCACTCATCAAGATAACTAGCTCTGGCGCTTCGGAGTTTTTCCAAAACTCACCTGCGATTATCTGATATGCAGTTTTATAAGCTTGTGTTGTATCAATTGCCGATTTTACAGGTGACTCTTCATTGAGGTTAGCATTGCTGGCACAGTGATGACATTCATCAATGATGATGATATTTGGTTTAACTCCTTTAGGTAGCTTTTTATTATCATTGTGATATCGTCTAGCAGCGTGCATACTAGCAATCCGAATACCTTTTTGGCTAATGCTATCGCCATATTCTCTAAAAGAATCTACAACGCTAATAATGCTTCCATCACCAGAATCTTTAATCACACTACGCAGTTTATCTCTAACATCTTCTGTTAAGCCACCAGAAGTTAGATAAAGACAACGCAAATCATCTTTTTGTGCAATCAGCTTATCTCTTAATATTAAACCTACTTCAATTGTTTTACCTAAACCTACTTCGTCGGCGATCAGAATTCGCTTAATGCGAGACTCATGATTCTTAACATACTGTTGTAATGCTAGTTGATGAGGAAAAGGATCTTTGTCACTAGCGGTAATCCGCCCCGAATAGATATTTGCGAGTAGCTCTAATGCACCCAACCTTAGAACTGTTTTAATATGATGCTGATGCTTTAGCTCATTTTTTTCGAGGACGCTTTCACCTGCATAGTATGTAGGGTTGTCCTTGAGACTTAACAATAAGTCAGGGAATTTTTCCTTGATTTTTTTCCAGTGGCGTAAGTTCTTGAAGCGGATACCTCGCCCATCTAGTACGCTGTTTTCGCTGTCAGTTGTTTCGATTGTATAGGCTAAATGGGTATAGGCATTGCGATCGCCACTACTGGGATCAGCCCAGACAACATCTGCATGATTACCGCTATCAGATGGGATTTCAAACAGCCTATACGTCATGCCTCTGTCCTCAGAATTTTTTGATTATGCCCAAGTTCCCAATGCCTTTTAAAGAAGTAAGCTTATTTTGGAAAGCAGTAACTACATTTATTGAGGGCATACCTTCCAATCATTTCGCCAGTATCAATATCATAAACGGGAAGTATTTTCCCATCACGAAAAACGTCCACTGGTATAATCCCAATATTATTAAGACCAATGAAAATGCTTAGGTCTGCATCTGCGAGATTGTGAGAACCCCAAAAATTATCCAGACCAACACGATGTAGTTCGCCAGTGTCGGGGTTGAGGATATACTCAAAGCCAATTTGTTGCGCTTTCTGATAAAGGGAAAGATTTTTAAGTCTCTTGCCCAAAAGCTTTAAATTTGACATAATTAATATTTTTTGAATATAAATAACTTTTTCACTAATTTAATACTTGTCCCATCATCGTTACAAATCAAAGATTTGTCTAGCCCTAAAATGTTCAATTTTGTGAGTTGCTTGTCAGCCATTTCCATCTCTTTAATCTAGTTTTGTACAAAAATGTGGAAAAATGTACTAAACTGTTCCTAAATGTGAGCTATAATACAAAAAAAATAACATTTCGTGAGCTCATGAACCTAAAAGAAGTGTTAACCCTCGCCGATCACATAGTCTTCGAGAAAACGGGTCAACACCTTGACGATTTACAAGCAGCGGTACTGAAAGGAACTCTACAACGTGAGACATACAAGCACATAGCCAAAGACTTTGATTGTTCGGAAAGTAGCGTTCGGAAAGTGGGAGCAGAATTATGGGAGATACTTTCAAAAGAGTTGGGAGAAGATATCAGTAAATCAAATTTACGCTCGGCAATAGAGAGGTTGCAAGTCTCCTTGTTCTCATCAAATGTTGCACAAGACTCTGTACAAATTAGGAATATTAATTTGTGTGGAGAACCTAGACAGCCACCAGATATATCAAACTCACATAATGACGAAGCATCTAACTCAAAACCAACTAAAACTCTACATCAAGATTTAAGCGAAATGCCGGAGTTGGGTAATTTCTTCGATCGCACCCCCTCTCTTAACACCCTCACTACCTGGATTTTACAACAAAACTGCCGCCTCATCACCCTCACCGGTATCAGCGGCATCGGCAAAACATCCCTAGCAGTAAAACTCGTACAACAAATCAAAGACGAGTTTGAATACGCAGCTTGGTACACACTAGACGAATTCCCCACCATCGATAAATTTCAATCTAACCTAACACAGCTTTTTTCCCAGTCAGAAAACTTAGATTCATCCCCAACAAACCAGAAACGCTTACCGCTGATTAAGTATTTGCAAAAGCATCGCTGTTTAATAGTCTTAGATGACATTCACAACCTTTTCTGTAGCGGCGAATTAGCCGGAAAATATAAACCAGACTACGAAGAATATCGCTCCCTATTCAAACAGATAGAAAAATTATCTCATCCCTGTTGCTTTCTGCTAGTCGGTTGGGAACCGCCGAAAGAAGTGCCTCAACTCACCAGCGAAAATACTCCCATTCGTACCTTACAACTCACTGGTTTAGACACCGCAGCCGCCGGAGAAATTCTCAGAGATAAAGGATTAACAGAAATCGACAACTGCGAAGCACTCATTCACCGCTACCAAGGCAACCCCTTATGGTTAAAAAGCGTGGCGACTTTGATTCAAGAGTTGGGCATCGGCGCGAATGACTTATTAATAGATGATACCATATTGTTACCCGAAGATTTAAAAGATGTTTTACAGCAGCAGTACGATCGCACTTCCGAACTAGAAAAACAAGTCATGTCATTGTTGGCGACCGAAAACCAGCCAATCAACGTCGCCAACTTGCTACAAAACCGACAAATATCATCATCAGATTTGCTAAACGCCTTGCAATCTCTATCGCGGCGCTGCTGGATCGAAAAACAAGAAAGTCTTTACACTTTGCCACCTGTACTGAAGCAATATATCAAAGGGTTATAACCAAAATAGTCCTGGACGCATAAATACCAAAGAAACCGGGTTTTTTACCGATTCTGCGGGCTGCAACGCCTCTTACCGTAAAAAAACCCGGTTTCTGGACCCGATGCGTCCCGGACTAATTTTAAGAAAATTTTGCATAGAGAGCTAAAATAAAATTAACGCTTAAAAAGCCTACTCCTAGAACGAGAATGATAAAGATGGCGATACTGAAAATAGACTTTAGCCGATCGGCAATTCCGGGTTTTTCTGAGTTCATTGGTCAATTTTCGCAGTAAACTTGATTCGGGCAATTCAGAAAGAGTAAATTATACCAATGGGGGAACAAAAATGCAACTCCCGACAAGATCCAAACCATGATTGCCATCAGTAGGTCGCATTTTTTAAATTTTTAATCTCAAATCTCAAATCTCAAATGGTATTAGGCATGGTTCGGTTGGGCACAGCAGCGGCGAAAGTCGATCGCCCGAACCCGATCGCGCCCGCATCCTGTAAAATAGAGGGCGCGTTGGGGCGAACCTTTTAACAGCCGGAATTATGGGCGATCGCAGCGGACTCCCAAATACATAATAATATGTCAGTGATTCTTAACTTGCTGACTAAGGTAAAAATAGAAGAGTGCCAAGAAATAATCTAAAACATATAACTGAAAAAAGGATACAAATCGATGCTCCACCCAGTCTCGCAACCTTACCAAAAACGAGAAAATACTATGACCCAAAGAGCCGTGCGGAAGCCAAAACCCTCTGTTGGAAACCAGTTGAGGCCAAGTTTTCCTCAAAGGCACTGGCTGGAGGTGGCAGAGTACGCCTCTCTGGCGGCCTCTGGTGTGGGTTCCCTGGCGGTGGCTGTGTCGGGTCAAGCTTTTTACGGGGTGGCTCCCCTGACTTTGGCTTTGTCGCTGAATGTTGCTAACCGCTATCGGTTCGAGCAGCAAGTGCGGGTTCATCAAAATTCGGAAATCGCCCAAGTGCAAAAGTCTGTAAATAAGGTCGAAAAAACGGCGGTGACGGTAATTGTTAAATTGCGCAAGCAGTTGTCTGCAGATATTGCAGCGCTGCGCGAGCAAATGGCTGCACTGCCTAAGACAGAAGGCATTGAGGATTCTCTCGACATCCAGCGGCAATTGCTGAGTTTAGGAGAGTCGGTAGCTTCTTTGCAAGAAATCGTGGCGTCTGCTGTGATAGATGTTCGCCAGCAGGTGAGCGAACAAGTGCAAGATTTATCCGTTGGCCAATCGGCGACTATCGAAGCTGTGGAACAGGCTATAGAGAAACTGCAAAGCGCGACGAAAGGCTTGACAGAAACTTCTATCACCCGAGACGACTGGGAAGCAGTAAATACTCGATTTTTGGAAATCCAGAAAGTCATGGCCAATTTGCAAAGCCAACTGCAAGCTCCCGCGCACCAATCGACTGCAGATTTGTCCCTCGTTCAAGCTCAAATCCACCGTTTGGAACACGAGCAGCAAGAAGTTGTCAAACCTCACCTCAAGCGCTTAATCACGGTTGTCAAAGAGTTGCAGCACACACAAGAGACCCGTCAGTAGTTATTAGTCATCAGTCATTAGTCATCAGTCATTAGTCATTAGTCAACAGTCATCAGTCATTAGTCAACAGTCATCAGTCATTAGTCATCAGTCATTAGTCATTAGTCATCAGTCAGAAGGAAGATTTTTCCCGTCGGACACGCTCGACACTCTCCGACTCTCCGAGTGTCGCGCGATCGAGTCCAAATTTTTGGACAACTGTGTTACAAAATGAAAAGCTAATCAGTCTAGTTCAACTGTTTTCAACCTGTTACAAAAAAATTAAATGACTGCAACTGTCACTCTTTCTGATAACCCGTTACTAATCGGTCAAGGATTGCCGACCTTTGACGCGATCGAACCACAACACGTAGTCCCCGCCATCACCCAACTGCTGACCGAACTAGAAGCCTCGCTAGCTGCCTTAGAATCGTCGGTCGAGCCGACTTGGAGCGGCTTAGTAGAACCCTTGCAGCGACTCGGAGAGCGTTTAAATTGGAGCTGGAGCATTGTCGGACATTTGATGGGCGTGAAAAATAGCCCGGAACTGCGATCGGCTCAGGAAACAGTGCAGCCGGAAGTAGTAAAATTTTGGAGCAAGCTCAGTCAAAGCAAACCGCTTTACGAAGCTTTTAAAGCGCTGCGGGCCAGCGAAAATTGGGACAGCTTAGAGTCAGCTCAACAGCGAATTGTCGAAGCCGCTCTTCGAGACGCCCAACTCTCCGGCGTCGGTTTAGAAGGAGAGCAAAAAGAGCGTTTTAATGCCATTCAATTAGAATTGGCCGAAATTACTACCCAATTTTCCAATCACGTCCTCGACGCTACCAAAGCATTCAGCCTCACCCTCACAAACAAAGACGAAATTGACGGTTTGCCGCCGAGTTTGTTGAGTTTAGCAGCTCAAGCCGCTCGCAGCGCCGGCGAAGAAAATGCGGATGCCGAAAACGGCCCTTGGCGGATCACTTTAGACTTTCCCAGTTACGGCCCTTTCATGCAGCACAGCACCCGCCGCGATTTGCGCGAAAAGTTGTACAAAGCTTTTATCGGTCGAGCAAGTAGCGGAGAATTCAATAACTGGCCGTTGACCGATCGCATTTTAGCTTTGCGCCAGGAAAAAGCTGCTTTGCTCGGGTTTAGCAGTTATGCCGAATTGAGCTTGGCGAGCAAAATGGCTCCCGACGTTGCAGCAGTCGAAGCTTTGTTAGAAGAATTGCGCTTAGCTAGTTACAGTGCTGCTGTCAAAGATTTAGAAGATTTGAAAGCTTTTGCTGCCGAAAAAGGCGCGCCGGAAGCAGGGGATTTGAAGCACTGGGATGTAGGTTTTTGGTCGGAACGGCGGCGGGAAGAAAAGTTTGCTTTTAGTGCCGAAGAATTGCGCCCATACTTTGCTTTGCCGCAGGTATTAGAGGGATTATTTGGATTAGTAAAGCGGCTGTTCGGCGTGACAGTAACTGCGGCCGACGGTCAAACTCCAGTCTGGCACAAAGATGTACGCTATTTCCAAATAGATGATGAAGCAGGAAATGCGATCGCCAATTTCTATTTAGACCCCTACAGCCGCCCCGAAGAAAAGCGCGGCGGTGCTTGGATGGACGAGTGCGTGGTGCGCGCTAAATTTGTGGAAGGATCCAAGACAACCACGCGGTTGCCGGTGGCTTATTTGGTGTGCAACCAAAGTCCTCCTGTTGACGGCAAACCGAGTTTAATGACTTTTGGGGAAGTCGAAACTTTGTTTCACGAATTCGGTCACGGTTTGCAGCATATGCTGACAACGGTAGACTATCCGGGGGCTTCCGGCATCAATAATGTTGAGTGGGATGCGGTGGAATTGCCCAGTCAATTTATGGAAAATTGGTGTTACGATCGCGCAACTTTGTTCGGGATGGCAAAGCATTACGAAACCGGGGAAACTTTGCCGGAACACTATTACCAAAAACTGCTAGCAGCGCGCCACTACATGAGCGGCACCGCCATGCTCAGGCAAGTACATTTTAGCAGCGTTGACATCGAATTGCACCACCGCTATCGATCGGGCGGCAGCGAAACTGTGGCCGATGTCCGCAACCGCATTGCTAAAACTACCACCGTTTTGCCTCCTCTGGAAGAAGACGCATTTTTGTGCGCTTTCGGACACATTTTTGCGGGCGGCTATGCGGCGGGGTATTACAGTTATAAATGGGCGGAAGTGCTCAGCGCTGATGCTTTTGCGGCTTTTGAGGAAGCGGGTTTGGAAGATGAAAGCGCGATCGCATCTACAGGCCAGCGCTTCCGAGATACAGTGTTAGGACTGGGCGGGAGTTTGCACCCGATGGAAGTGTTTAAAACTTTCCGGGGACGCGAACCGAGCACTAAAGCTTTGTTGAGACACAGCGGTTTAGTTGCCGCTTAATTAAGTGTGGAATAACTGCGGATTAATGCGGGTGAATTTATCTGCATTAATCCCGGTTTTTTGTTGAACAAGATTTACGCATATCCTGTATGTGTAGGGTGCGGTGTGCATAGAGTCTTACCGCTATCCAGCAGATTCAACGCTTATGAAGTACACCACATATCGTTCGATACCCGTAGGGACACGGCGAAAGCCTTTCTGATTGCAAGACAGGAGTTTATAATCTAAAAGGGAGTGGTTTAAGGGGACACAGGCTGATTAAAATGATTCTGTTAATGGCGATCGTCTACACTTCGGCCATATTTCTAGGCACTGAAATTCAGAAAAAGCAGGTACAAAAATATGTATATCGCCACTCCCAAGCGATAAAAAAATACCGAAGACGGAGTACATTTGGCCTTGGTAAAGATGGAGAGCAGTGGGTTGATTATCTCGATCGGCATTCATTAGAAATTCAAGATTTAATGAAGTTAACTCGAAATAAACGTCGCTTTTATCAAAAGGGTATACCGGCTGCAACCCTTATACTGCCTCCCCCATGCCCAATGCCCAATGCCCAATTCCCAATTACTAAGGTTGCTGCTTGTCATCTATCGAGATAGGTTTGAACGGCTTGAATGTGTCGATGTCCACGCAAGCGGTACCCTCCAGCTTAGTTCTGAGTTCAGCGCTGAAAGTGACTAGCTGCTCGACAAGAACCTCACGATCGCTTAAACAACCTTTGAGTACCATGAGTTCTCCCAGAGTCCACTCGTAGAGATTTCTGTCTGCATGGTTCATGAGCCCAGCCAGTTCGTTCTTGGTTCTTATGAGTTCGTTGATATAAGTGTTGTCGATTTCCTGCCTACTATTCTGCGTAATCACAGAGATATAATTTTGTATTTTTTCGTCATAGTTGTCGATTTGCTGGCTGACGTAGCGATCGAGTTCAGCATTATTATTGACCAGGTTTTGAGTAATCAGTCTGTTGAATGTCTCTCGGCTACCTATTGTGTTGCTCAGTTCATCGACGTGCTGTATAACCAGACTCATAAAATTCTGATTCCAATCGTTGCGGAGGTTCTCAATTTTGTTGTTATTTTCAGTACAGTTGGCAACTAAGTTCAGAAGCTGGTTGTTCATTTCAGTGTTGCTGGTTACACAGTGCTGTAAGCCCTGGTCGATGTACTGCTTTAATTCCTCATTATTCTGGACAAGGTTCCGAGCAATCACATGCAAGTGATTCTGTATTTTTTGCTCAAAAATGTCGTCGATTTGCTGACTGATGTAGCGGTGAAATTCAGCATTATTATTGACAAGCTTCTGAGTAATTACTCTGTTGAATGAGTCTCGACTACCTATTGTGTTGATTACTTCATCTCCGTGCACTGTAACCAGACTCATAAAAGTCCGATTCCAATCGTTGCGGAGGTTCTCAATCTTATTGTTAATTTCAGTTCTTCTGTCTCGACGTTCCTTAAGTAACAACAAAAGTAATACTAGGAAAGGAATTCCTGCTAGCAAGAGAAGCCACCACCAGGGAAATCCTTGCTCAGTTGCCTCACCAGTAGATGTAGGTACAAGCGCAACTTGACCATTAGGTGCAGGAGTGGCAGAAGAACCAGTGCCTACTACTGGCGTTCCTGAAGTTGAAGCACTCGCTATAGATTGACTCACTGCTTCAGCTTCCTGCTGTTTGGCAGCTGCTAAAATGTCCTGTCCCGATGGTGAAGTTACAAAGCCCACAAAGGCAAGCATTCCTGGAGTGGCAGTTTCCTTTCGATAGACATAGCTCCGAGGTTGCGAGTAGGGATAACCGGGATCCGAGGGCAGGGTATTGTAAATGGGAATGACCCGGACATTCGGCAAGTTGAGTACTTGATCTGCGATCGCATAACTGATTCCATCCTTGCCGAGTGCCTGCACAATGCTTGCAGTGTCGTCTTGGGACAGCCTGGTTGTGTTAGCTCCATTCTTAAACGGCGCTTTTTTGAAGACATCGTAGGTGCCGAGCGATCGCCGCGTGTCCCCCCACTTGGGATGGTCAATAAATCGAATCTTACCAGGAGCGCCTCCTAACTGTGACCAGTCTGTGATCTCCCCTCGAAACATCTTCGCGAACTCAACGAAGGTGAGGTTTTTCTTAAATGGATTGTCAGAACCTACGATAATCGCGATCTTCTCCCGACTAACAGGAGTGGCAACGAGTCCCTGAGCCTTCTCCTTATCCGTGAGTGGGCGTCCCACCGCTGCCATATTGATGTCACCTCGCAGCACTGCTGCTAATGCTTCATCCGTTCCATCTGATGCCAGTTCAACTTTGGTGCCCGGAAACTTCTCTTCAAACCCATTTCTCAATGCTTCGTTAATGACCCTCATGCTGGGGGAGCCATCCACTTTCACTGTTGCCCCACTTGGTAGTGATTTAGGAAATTGACGCACTGCTTGAGCTTCCTGCTGTTTGGCAGCTGCTAAAATTTCCTGTCCCGATGGTGAAGTTGCAAAGCCCACAAAGGCAAGCATTCCTGGAGTGGCAGTGTCCTTTCGATAGACATAGCTCTGAGGTTGGGAGTAGGAATAACGGGGGTTTGAGGGCAGGGTTTTGTGCAGGGGAATGACCCGGACATTCGGCAAGTTCAGTACTTGATCTGCGATCGCATAACTGATTCCGTCCTTGCCGAGTGCCTGCACAATGCTTGCAGTGTCGTCTTGGGACAGCCTGGTTGTGTTAGCTCCATTCTTAAACGGCGCTTTTTTGAAGACATCGTAGGTGCCGAGCGATCGCCGCGTGTCCCCCCACTCTGGATGGTCAATAAATCGAATCTTACCAGGAGCGCCTCCTAACTGTGACCAGTTTGCGATCTCCCCTCGAAACATCTTCGCGAACTCAACGAAGGTGAGGTTTTTCTTAATCTTAAATGGATTGTCAGAACCTACGATAATCGCGATCTTCTCCCGACTAACAGGAATGGCAACGAGTCCCTGAGCCTTCTCCTTATCCGTGAGCGGGCGTCCAACCGCTGCCATATCGATGTCACCTCGCAGCAGTGCTGCTAATGCTCCATCCGTTCCACCTGATGCCACTTCAACTTTGGTGCCCGGAAACTTCTGTTCAAACCCTTTTCTCAATGCTTCGTTAATGACCCTCATGCTGTTAGAGCCATCCACTTTCACTGTTGTCCCACTTGGTAGTGATTTAGGAACTGGGAAAGAAGGACTTGGACTGTTAGATTGGGCTTTGGTGGCCGGCAACTTCTCTTCAGACCGTTTTCTCAATGGTTCGTTAATGACCCTCATGTTGCCGGAGCCATCCGCTTTCAATATTGTCCCACTTGGTAGTGATTTAGAAAGTGGGAAAGAGGGACTTGGACTGTTAGATTGGGCAACGACAGGAGAAAGCATCAATGGGAAAAATGCCACTAGCGAGTTAGTAGCTGTCAGACCTAGCACTACCACCGCAATCTGCACGAACTTTTTCTTAGAGGATTTTTTAGAGCGAAACATCTTAAATGACCTCATTCTTGGGATTAGTATGACGTTGCATTAGTTTTATTTTTAAGTTCTCCTTTTTTAGTAAAGGACGGGCAAAATGCCCGTCCCACAATCAAATCATGTAATTTTCGTTATTAACCTCCTGGCTACTATTGCGGTTGCACGGGTGACAGTTTGATGTAGTTCTCCAAAGTGGCAATTACATTGCCTTGCTCAGACAAAGCGCAGTTAGGAACCGATTACTGCTTCGGCTCAATCATAGGTTTGAACGGCTTGAATGTGTTAATGTCCACGCAGGCTGTTCCATCCAGCTTGGTTCTGAGTTGAGCGCTGAAGGTGACTAGCGTCTCCACAAGAACCTCACGGTCGGTTAAGCAGCCTTTGATTGCCATGAGCTCTCCCAGAGTCCACTCATAGAGATGTCTGTCTGCGTTATTGATGATTGCAGTCAGTTCGTTCTTGGTTCTCAAGATTTGGTTGAGAAGCTCGTCCACCTTGATGTTGATCAAATTCGCGACCCGGATGTTGAACGTGTCTCTGTCCCCTATTATGTTGATCAGTTCATCGACGTGCTGTGTAACCAGACTTATGAATGTCTGATTCCACTCGTTGCGCACATTCTCAATCTTGATGTCAACATCTCTGTAGACGTTATTAATCTTGTTGTTAATTTCCGTACTATTGGCAACCAAGTTGACAATCGAGTTGTTAACTTCACTGTTGTTGATTACATTTTGGTGTAAGCGTTGGTCGATGTACTGATTTAATCCCTCATTGTTATTGACAATGTTCTGGGTAATCACAGAGATGTAATTTCGTACCTTTTGCTCATAGGTGCTGTCGATTTGCTGGCTGACGTATTTATTAAGCTCAGTATTGTTATTGACAAGCTTCTGAGTAATTACTCGGTTGAATGTGTCTGTGCCACCGATAATGTTGCTCAGTTCATCGACATGCTGTGTAGCCAGATTGAGGAATGTCCGAT
>NZ_JAUBVJ010000025.1:55273-56351 GCF_036702785.1 Microcoleus sp. AR_TQ3_B6
TGCTCAGTTCATCGACATGCTGTGTAGCCAGATTGAGGAATGTCCGATTCCATTCGTTGCGGAGATTCTCAATCTTGGTGTTAATTTCAGCACTGTTGGCAACGACGTTGACAAACTCGTTGTTAACTTCACTGTTTGTTACAGTCTGCTGTAAGCGTCGGTCGATGTACTGATTTAATTCCTCATTGTTATTGACAATGTTCTGAGTAATCAGATGCAAGTTATTTCGTACCTTTTGCTCATAAGTGTTGTCAATTTGTTGGCTGACGTACTGATTAAGGTCAGTATTATCATTGACAATATTCTGAGTAATTAGGTTGATGTTATTGCGTATCTTTTGCTCAAAGGAGGAGTCGATTTTCCCATCGACCTGCCTATCGATGTACTGGTTGAGTTCCTGCTTATTTACAAGGTTGTTGATAATTAATCCGACGTTGCTACGTATCTTTTGCTCGAAGGCAGAGTCGATTTGCTGATTGACTTGCTGGTCGATGTACTGGTTGAGTTCCTGCTTGCGTAGAATGTTGTTGATAATTAATCCGATGTTGTTACGTATCTTTTGCTCAAAGGTTTGGTCAACGTACTGGTTGATCTGTTGGTTAATTTTGTTCGATATCTCAACGTTGAGCCTATTTTCCACTAGCTTGTCTAAGTAGCTAGACCAGCCCTGCAATTGCTGGTTCAGACTAAACTCCATCTGCTGTGTATAGGCATCCATCGTGAACCTGACCTTAGCTACTTCTATAGCCAGGTTCTTGAATTGCTTCTCGTAGTTCTTGAAGAGCCACTGTTCGAGCTGCTCCCAATACTGACCTTCCAGTTTCACATCGTTTTCATCTACGACTTTCATAGATGCATTAATCTGCTGTAACTGCTCCTCCCACTTCTGCTTTAACTCGTCTTCGTTAAAGCGGAAGGTGAACTGTGTCGAGCTGCTCGCACCGACTGGTTCACGACTGGTAGATCCACCTGAGCCTTGAACATTTGTAACAGTCTCTGAGCTGCTCGCACCGACTGCTTCACGACTGGTAGATTCACCTGAGCCTTGAACATTTGTAACAGTCTCCGAGCTGCTCGC
>NZ_JAUBVJ010000025.1:56451-66626 GCF_036702785.1 Microcoleus sp. AR_TQ3_B6
ACCGACTGCTTCACGACTGGTAGATTCACCTGAGCCTTGAACATTTGTAACAGTCTCCGAGCTGTTCGCACCGACTGCTTCACGACTGGTAGATTCACCTGAGCCTTGAACATTTGTAACAGTCTCCGAGCTGTTCGCACCGACTGTTTCACGACTGGTAGATTCACCTGAGCCTTGAACATTGGTAACAGTCGGGGTAGTTGGTTGCTGATTCTCCTGGGTCAGTTCAGTTGCGCTTACTGACTCTATTGCGATGATAATTTGTCCTTCATTATCTTCCTTGTAGGTGTCAACAAATAAACCTGTTAAGGTAGTTTTTTCTTTGACCTCTAAAACGACTTCATCTTTGAAACCATTCAATGAAGCCCAAGTTTCTTCAACTTCAATGCCAGTCAGTTTTGTAATAAATTTTCCGCCTTGGAGCCAAATTAAAGCCCAAGGTTCTAGGTCAAACTTCTTGTTATCTGACCAATAACTTGCATTGCTTTCACTAATTTTGAGGCGATAGTTTCCGGGATTTAATTCAATGGAGTTAGTACCCGATTGCTTCAAACTTGCCAACTGATTTTCATCCAGCACATAACTATTGCGTTTGCTATCTACTGTTAAAGTCTGAGGAGTGAAAAATGGCTTGTTACTGGTAATTAAAAGGTCTATTGAGCCGCTATTGTCATTATTGTTAACATCAAAGAACAAAGCATTGAGAACTGTTCTTTGTTTAACTTCTAACTGCAAATTATCATTAGAGCCGTTTAAGGTTGTCCAGGTTGCGCCTACTTCATAACCTGTGCTTTTATTGATAAATTTACTACCATTAACTCCATATATCCACAGTAAGACAAAAGGTTCTCCTTCTGTTTTTGCCTTGGCATATTTGTAGCTACCGCCACTAATTTTGATATCAAAAGTACCTTTCTCGAAAGTAAAGGAAGTTGCAACATTTTGTTGCAGATTGTTCATTTGATCGGGGTTGATAACGTAACAATTGTTTTTAGTATCAATGGTTAAAATGCTCATACCTTCCTCCCTAATTGTTTTGCTTTCTTGAGAAACTATTGCTGGTATACGTTGAGAAGTTTTTTCTGGTTTTACTGCTGCTGGTATACGTTGAGAAGTTTTTTCTGGTTTTACTGCTGCTGGTATACGTTGAGAAGTTTCTTCTTTTGTTGTTTCAGATTTTTCGTCTGACTTGACTTCTGGGGTAATTTCCGTTGTTACTACCGTAGCCGGTTCATAAATACTAATCCCTGCCCAACGACCCTTTGGGTCGGTCATGGTGACTAAAGTTCCCTTACCAGTAGTCGTGTCAATGCGGATTAGTTGACCGTTTTTACCTAAGTTAAAGAAGTTACCAGTCACGCCGTAAAGAACATCACCAACAAATTCCATACTGGCAATATTGGGAAAGCCTATATTACCAATGATGTGGACTTTACTAGTCTCTAAATTACAACTTGCTAATAACTTCTTCTTGTTGTAACCAATCAAGGTAATATAAGCTTTGCCATCAGCATCAAAGGCAACTTCAGCACAGTTGTGGTCTTTATCCGCTACCGTTGCTACTGGCGTACCTTTACCTGTTTCGAGATTAATGGCAATCAGTTGTTTCGCTGTTGTGGCGTAGAGGGTATTACGCGGGCGATTGTATGCTAAACCAGCACAAGCATTGCCAATATCACTAACTACAGTGACATCACCTGTATTCAGGTCAATTTTAACTAGTCGAGTCTTGTCACCGTCCCGATCGAGTCCATATAGTTGCGAACCGACAAAAGCAATGTCATAAACTTCTGTAACTATCTCACCAACAAAAGTAGCTTTACCTGTGGCTAAATCCAGAGTGTAAAGTTTGCTTAATTCATTGGTGACACAATCTTGGATATAAACTGCCCCTGGTTTGACCTTAATAGGTTTAGCTGTGCTACTCATACTTTTTTATTTTTTCTTTCGGTTGAATTTGAAAGTGAAGAATTTCATACTTTCAAAGGTCTATGAGTTTCAATTTCCTACATGAATCAAAACCTAAGCAATAAACATGAATTTTTTACTTGGGATTGTTGTTCTCGGCATAAAAATATGCTGGAATATCACACAACAAAACAAAGTCTGCAATCGTTTTCAGGTGATTTGCAAATATCCATTTTTGCTGAACACGGGCTATTATTAGCACAGTTTTGAACTGCCTACTTTCACGAGTGACAGCAATATCAAGCTGTAAGTCGTCACGAGTCAGAAAGAAAATTGATTTTTATTTAGCTTTGAGGCTTGAATATCATTACTGATTGAACTACACACTAGGGTATATTTTTGTCTACCTAAAGGCAGAGGGTTTTTCCAAAAAATCTCTACTTAGAGGGTGTTGACAAATTTTACACCTTAATCTACAACAGAGATTTTCCCCAAAAATATCGGCCTACAGGGTGTTGACAAATTTTACACTTTGAGATTTTTTAGTAGAAACACTGAATTTAATTAGGGCTTGCTGAATAATCGATCGCAAACTAAGAACAGGAGCGATCGATATACTCAAGCTTGGGTGAATATAAATCTTTCTGTATCGCTTTCCCCAAAGTATAATTGCAGCTTATCCTCAAGCCAAAAACAAGTTTTTTTCCACATAGACATAAAAACACAAAAAAAAACCCGGCGCCACCAGGTAGCAAGGTTCATTACCAACAGGAGTTACGCAACTGTCACAAATGTTCCTTGCACTACGGACAAAAAAATTAGACAATAAACATCGAAATATCGGGGCGTTTCAGTTGCTCAATTAAATAATTTGACAGCAGCCCATGTTTTATTTGATATATTGTTTGACCAGTTTTATAGGCTAAACTTTTGAGCCTTGCCCACATTCGTCGGCGCAAGCAAAGTGATTTCTTTGAATTCTAGCTTTACGGCACGCGGCTTGACTCTATACCTGTTAATTGCTTGAGTTCTCTATGAAATCCCTCAACTTTCCAACGCATGGCACACACTTTTTGTACATCCCTCGTTGTAGATTGATTTAAGTCGTTACTTGCGACATATTCCGTCTTGTTGGGAGAAGCAATGAAGGAGGAATAATTTCATTTTCTTGAATTGGGGAAAGGTTTTAATTTTAATTGTTTTCCCTGACTGTAGCTCAGTTGGCTTCCAACTTAAAGATTCAACAGATTTATAATCTTCACGGGCCTTATGTGTCATCAACCAATCGGTTCTTCTTTAAGGAAAAGTTATATATTTTGCCTAGTTTGTCAATAGCTTGCATGATTTTTTGGCTGGCCTACCATGTGTCCATTAAGACTGTTTTGAAAGCCAACTCCGTATTGGTATACTACCCTTGCAGCAATCGGGTAGGGAAACACTCGCGCTAATTGCTTCAACTTAACTTGTCTTTCTGATTGCAGTAGATTGAGCAGGATACTTAATACTAAAAACTGACTACGAGTTAAGTGTTGCTGGAGATGCGTCTGATAAAATAGAGCTAACATAATTTGTGATAGGTCGTGGATACTTTGAACGGACCTATCTTTTTTTACCACAAGTGGGTCAACGCCTTACCTTGTCTAGCTTCTAACGGGGTTGTCACCCCCCCCTGGTATAAAACTACTTTTTGGGTAAGTTTTGCTGAATTCAAAATGTTTGTAGTGAGGACTAAAGTGCTCAGATTTTTATACTAATATTCCTGGACGCACCGGGACTCAGAAACCGGGTTTTTTTAGGAAAAAACACAGGTTGTGACCCGCAGATTCGGTAAAAAACCCGGTTTCTTTGGTAGGTGTGCGTCGAGAACTGACTAATTCCAAAACTATTGCTAGATATAATCCTGTGACCCTCTGTAGGGAAACGGCAATGCCGTGTCCGGCGCGGGAATCGGCAAATTTTGATAATAGTTATACAATTGATAATTGTAGCAACGCTTTTTTTATTAAAAATTAATAGGACTTGCATTCCTCACTACAAACCAATTTTATTGTAGAACATCATGGCAGACACATCTATAGTTTGGCACATTCCCAATGTTTATGTGTAAAACTGGGGAGAAAGTGCGATCGCCAGCAGCTTTTAGTTTAGGTTGAACGTTCATCAAAGCAGCCTCAGTGTCAATATTGTGAGGACAAACTGCAACGCTGCGAATATTTGCTGTCATTTATCAGTGATTATACTTAACTTGCCCTCCCCCAGCAATTAACTTTATATTTCGCAACATCTATCGGCTTTTATCTCGATACAGCTAATGCTTTTATTAGCGACTAAAAATCGCGGATTTTACCGAATCTTTAATATAGAGCGACAACAGCGAGTCTTTTTTTAATTTTTGTTAAAAAGCGAGGTGTTCGGCGTCGAAAGGGTAAAAATTTTAGGTAGAAACTAAAAAAATTAGTTGAGATTTATTTTAGGATGGTCAGAAAAATTTTTTGTATATATGATAAAAAGTAAGGATTGATAGTGAGTCGTTCACCCATAGATTAAGATTTTCATGGATATTCAATTAATTAATATCGGTTTTGGTAACATTGTGTCTGCTAACCGAGTGATTGCCATTGTCAGTCCCGAGTCAGCGCCAATTAAGCGTATAATTACTGATGCGCGGGAGCGGGGACAACTGGTTGACGCTACTTACGGCCGCCGCACGAGAGCGGTAATTATTACAGATTCGAGTCACGTCATCCTCTCGGCAATTCAGCCGGAAACGGTTGCTAATCGTTTTGTGCTCAGCAAAGACGGTCAAAGTCGGGATGATTGAGGTTTGTTAGTTGCAATTTGAGCGCTTACAGTTTAGAGTAAGCGAAAACTTGAATTGTTACACGTTTCTATTCTAAAAATGAAATTCGGTAAATTAATTGTTCTGACGGGGCCTAGCGGTGTGGGGAAAGGCACCCTAGTTCGATCGCTCCTCAATCGCCATCCCAAATTGTATCTTTCGGTATCGGTGACAACTCGTGAGCCCCGTGAGGGAGAAATTGAGGGACAGCACTACTATTTTGTCAGCCGCAGCCGCTTTACACAAATGGTTGAGGCTGGAGAGTTGGCGGAATGGGCTGAGTTTGCTGGTAATTTTTACGGTACTCCTTATTTTGGTCTCAAGCTAGGAATTGGTGAGGGAAAATGGGTAATCCTCGAAATTGAACTCGAAGGGGCTAGGCAAATTAGGAAGAATTTTCCAGAGGCGCTGCGAATTTTTATTTTACCTCCTTCTTGGGAAGAATTGGAGCGGCGGCTGCGGAGTCGGGGTCAAGATTCCGAAAGTGCGATCGCCCGTCGGTTGCTGCGGGCTAAAGAGGAAATTGAAGCTGCGGGGGAATTTGATTTTCAGGTTGTTAATGATGATTTAGAAGTGGCTTTGAAAAAACTGGAATCAATACTTAATTTGGTTGAGGTTCCAGGTAACTAATGACTAATAACTAATGACTAAGGACTAATGACTAATTACCCATTTTTCCGTCCTGGCTAAAACTTCGCTACTTTCTTTGATAGAAACACAAACTTTAAAATTCAATTCCAGAATATTCAGCGAAGGGTAAAATTTCCGTAGCGGTTCGATTTCGCGAGCAGAACAGCCCAACATTTCCATATAAGCTAGCGTCCACCCAATAGCTGCAATGTCGCTGATATTGCCAGTCCCCTCGCACAGGTGACAGCTAATTTCGCCTTGGGAACCGCACTCGGGACAAACCCAATTGCCGAGAGATGAAGGCGGTTGATTTGTGCGAGCATTAGATGCAGTTTTTAAGGCTTTAATGTGGTTGTGAACTACTTGTTCAAAACTTCGATCTTGGTTGATGCGCTGGAGGGATTTGTGGTGCGATCGCCCGATTTCTTCTGCTGGCTGTTGAAAGGAAGCAAGAGAGGCTGTTTGGTTCTCCCTTGTTACTCTAGATTCGCCTAGGTTCGCAGTTAGCTGAATGCCATAGTCTTTGGACTCGGCAGTTTGAGAGTGGTTGAGTGCGCTGTCCGAGTCGGGTTCGGAAGTTGTGAAGGATGGTTCTATTCGATCGGCAAAATCTTGCATTGAGAGGTGATGTTCGATCGCCAAAGACCAAGTTCTTTTATGTCGGAGGTCGCCATATTTTCTGGCTTCTGCCTCAGTAATGCCGATCGCCGCAGCCTCTTGGCGCAGCAAATTCATCGAAGTCGTTGTATCTGATATCATAAGTTTGTTTGCAGTTAATTTACGATCGCCCGAGCGGCCTACAGATAAATTACCTTAGATATACTACAATAGTCCGGACTATTTTGAGAACCTAGTGGGACACCGTTGATTTTCCGTTAGGAAGTGGATTCTGCAATCGCCCTAAAAGCCTTATTTTACGCTTGGCAATCACACACTGTCCGAAGCATTGATAGTAGCCGAAATCTAAAATCTAAAATCTAAAATCTAAAATTGGATGACTTCAATTCTTCCCGATACAGCTTTATCTGTTGCCGGACTCACATCATACCTGCAAGACTTGTTGGAGGGCGATCGCAACCTGCAATCAATTTGGCTGACAGGCGAGGTGTCGAACGTTTCGCACCACCCCAGCGGCTGCTTTTTCACTCTGTGCGACACCGACAAAAGCGCTGCTATTCGCTGCGTGGTGTGGAATTCTCAGCGGCAAAAATTGGTGCAAATGCCGGCAAAAGGGGAACAGTTGCTGGTTTTGGGAAGCATCCGGGTTTACAAAAATCGCGGCGAGTACCAGTTGACTGTGGTGCAATCGCTACCGGCGGGGGAAGGGTTGCAGGCTTTGCGGTTGCAGCAATTGCGATCGCGCTTGGATGCTGAGGGTTTCTTCGATCCTGCCAGAAAGCGCCCGATTCCCGCACACCCGCAAGTTGTGGCGGTGGTGACATCGGATACTGGCGCGGCTTGGGGAGACATTCAGCGGACTCTAGCCCAAAGATATCCGGGTTTGCGGGTGTTGCTGTCGCCGACTGGAGTGCAGGGAGAATCGGCTGCTGCTGCGATTGCTAGGGCGATCGCCCGGGTAGAATTGGACGGTAGGGCGGATGTGATAATTTTAGGGCGGGGCGGCGGTTCTGCGGAAGATTTGGCTTGTTTTAATGATGAGAGAGTGGTCAGGGCGATCGCGAATTGTGCGATTCCAATTATTACAGGCATCGGGCACGAAAGAGACGAATCTCTCGCGGATTTAGTAGCAGATAAACGAGCCCACACTCCGACTGCGGCGGCGGCTCAAGCTGTACCAATTTTAGCAGATCTTTATTTTGAACACAAGCAGCGAACGGTCAATTTAGCAAGTGCTGTGCGGGCAAGATTTCAGACAGAAGAAGAGCATTTGCAACTGTTACAAAATCGATTAAAACGTTTGCCTGCGACCTCCCGAACTTTGCGGCAAGCAACTGGTAAACTGGAGGTATTGCAAGAAAAGTTATCCGCACTGAATCCGGCGGCGGTTTTGCAAAGGGGTTATGCGGCGGTAATCCAAAGTGACGGTACGATCGTCCGCACAACTGACGGTTTGGAATTGGGAGAGGAATTGACTGTGAGGTTGAGTCGGGGCGTGCTGAAAGTTAAGATTGTAGAAGTATTGGATGCGGAATAAAAGTTATGATTGATTCGCAGTTGCGCCAGTCTGGCTGGAATTATGAGGAAACTGTCGATCGAATTGAAGCGATTATCGATCGGGTGGAATCGGGAGAGTTGCCTCTAGAAGAGGTTTTCGAGCAGTTTGCGGTGGCTGTCGAGTGTTTGCAGGAGTGCGAAAGCTTTTTGGCGCGGGGGAAGGAACAGATGGATTTGGCGATCGAGCTTTTGGCTGCAGAACCGGATTTTTAACCCTTCCAAATCCTGTAGGGGCGGGTTCACCAACCATCAATGAAACCCACAAACAATCTCATAAACCCGCCCCATCCCCGCCCTAAATTTACATCAACATCTTACCAATAAATTCCTCGGGCTGCAGAACCGGATTTTTAACCCTTCCAAATCCTGTAGGGGCGGGTTCACCAACCATCTATGAAATCCACAAACAATCTCATAAACCCGCCCCATCCCCGCCCTAAATTTACATCAACATCTTACCAATAAATTCATCCTACATCTTTATTTTTCGTTGGGTGGGGCGGGTTGACAAAAATATTCATTTTCCGATAGATGGTTTGTGAACCCGCCCCTACAATTCACTGCTTTATACAGCAAATTCCACGTCGGTCGAGTACACCCGTCAAGCGATCGATCGCTGTAGGGAAACGGCACTGCCGTGTCCTCTATCTTTGCCATGTACCTCACTTACCTAAAAAATGCCGTATCAATAACGGTAGCAATTGAGTGCTGATTTCTCAATGCAAACCCTGAGAAATAAACCCCGACCAATAAATCAAATCAGCAAAAGGATTCGGCATTTTATAGAGATTTTGCCGCAGAGTTTCGTATCCTTTAATTTTCTGACAAATCTTTGCCTCCTCCTTAGTTTTTTCCCTTGTTTGTTTATGTAACTCCTTATACTCAGCCGTCCCCCTCTTGTATTTTTTCTCCTGCGCTGTCAACTTCTCCTTTTCCGCCTGCACCTCAACCAATTTCAGCTTTAAATTCTCAATAATCAGCAGAATAATTGCATCTATTTGCGACTTATACATCCCTTCCAACTCCGCACCCGAAATCGTCCGCAACCTCACCTGTGCCCGCCGCAACGCATCGGGGCGACTGCAACCAGCCTGCTGCCGATACTGATAGTAAAAAATCGAAAACAGCGACGTAGCCAAATCATCCACCGCCCACAAAGTGCTGACCACACTCCGAGCCCCCGCACACAAAAACCCCGTTCCCAAGGTAAGAATATCATCGGTAATTGTTGTCATTCCTAAATTGGTTTCGCAGCAGGAGAGAAACACATCGGATAAGTCCGGCAAACGCCAGCCTGGTGTCATTAATTCCCCTAAGGTGATACTCCCATTCCCCAGTAATAATTCCGAGGCCAAAGGATTGTCTAAACGAGACTTGGCGTGATGGCTGGAGTGCAGGATATTAACTGTTTTGACCAAATTGCGATAATTGGCGACTGTTGCTTGTTCGCGTCCTTTTAAGTGTTCCTTGACGGGAACAATTTTGTTGATTTCTTCGCACTCGAAAGGTGTAAAATAGAGGTCGTCGGTGGCATTTTCCACAATGCCGTATTGCGGCGATTCGATGGTTGGGCGTTGATGGCAATACTCTAATATTTTGCAACTGGGCACGTAACGGATTAGGAATTTGTCACCGAGAAACCCTGTCTCTTGCCCCCCCCTTCTTAAGGGGGGCTGGGGGGGGTATACAGGCAATGCCGCCAACGGAATCTGATGCAAATACAGATGGGGAATCACAATCAATTCCTCAATCCCATCCAGATATTTACCAATCAAATCATCAAGTTTTAACCGCTGCGACAACTGAGACAAAAACCCATCCATCCCCTGTTGCCAACTTTTCTGATCCATCACATAAGGCAACAACCAACTCTCCAGAATCCACTGCTGAAAAGTTGCCCGACCCTCTCCCTGACAAGTATGAACCTGCGGGGCTTTATCCTTGTAAATCACAAAAACATGAGTGTCATCATCAGTAGTATAAAAACACAGAATCGCTGTATAGGGATTTTCAATCAGTTGCTGCATCGCCGCAAACTTCATCGCATCGACTTGAAGCTGTCCGGCTAAAACTTTATCTAAACGGCGAATGTTTTGCCAGATTTGCTGTTTCTCGGATTCCAATTGTGCTATCTTCTCCGTGTAAGCAACGACATCCGCCCGACTCCGCGACTGACTCCCCACACTTGCTAATTCTTTATTCCCTGACGATGGATTGCGGAGTTGTTCAACTTCCGCGTCAATTTCCTGTTGCTTTGCCTCAAACTCCCGCAAATAAGTTTGAACTTCGGCCGGAATTTCGCCGCTAGCATACAAGTCATTGCTGTGCATTAAATCGACTAAATGCTTGGAACGGGTTCTGTCACAATATTCTATGGCTTTTTCTAGTTTGCCGCTGTTGACGCAAGCTTGAATCGCGTTTTCGTAAACATCGATCGATTCTGCTATCATTTGTTGGCGGCGAGCGTCGGAAGTTGCCCAACTTCTGCTTTTTTCCACCGCTGTCATCGCTTGTTCGTATCCTTCGATCGCAATGTCCCAGAAACCAGCAGTGAAAGCGGTATTGCCGAGGTTTCTGCCTGATTGCAAGCAATGTAAAGGAAAAGCGGTAGGGGTGTAGACTT
>NZ_JAUBVJ010000025.1:66726-93008 GCF_036702785.1 Microcoleus sp. AR_TQ3_B6
CTAAAGCTGACCGATAACAGGCGATCGCCGATTCAATATTCGCCGCCCTGACTCCTTCTATTCTGTCTCTGTAGGCATTCCCCAAATTGTTTTGAGTCATTGCCCAATCTTCGGGATAATTCTCGCGGGTGTAGACTTCTAAAGCTGACCGATAACAGGCGATCGCCGATTCAATATTCGCCGCCCTGACTCCTTCTATTCTGTCTCTGTAGGCAGTCCCCAAATTGTTTTGAGTCCCTGCCCAATCTTCGGGATAATTCTCGCGGGTACGGACTTCTAAAGCTGACCGATAACAGGAAATCGCCAATTCAATATTCGCCACCCTGACTCCTTCTATTCTGTTACTGTAGGCAGTACTCAAATTGTTTTGAGTCATTGCCCATTTTTCGGGATAATTCTCGCGGGTGTAGACTTCTAAAGCTGACCGATAACAGGAAATCGCCGATTCAATATTCGCCGCCCTGACTTCTTCTATTCTGTAACTGTAGGCATTCCCCAAATTGTTTTGAGTCATTGCCCAATCTTCGGGATAATTCTCGCGGGTGTAGACTTGTAAAGCTGACCGATAACAGGAAATCGCCGATTCAATATTCGCCGCCCTGACTCCTTCTATTCTGTAACTGTAGGCATTCCCCAAATTATTTTGAATCATTGCCCAATCTTGAGGAAAATCTTCGTAGGTGTAGACTCTTAAAGCAGACTCGTAACAAATAATCGCTTGTTCAATATTATGAGCCTTTTCTCCCATAATTCTGTTATTGAAGGCAGTACCCAAATTATTTCGAGTCATTGCCCATTGTTGAGGAAACTGTTCGCGGGTGTAGACTATCAAAGCAGACTCGTAACAAATAATCGCTTGTTCTATATTGTGAGCCTTTTCTCCCATAATTCTGTCTCTGTAGGCAGCACCCAAATTATTTTGACTCCCTGCCCAATCTTGAGGAAATTGTTCGTAAGTGCGGACCTCTAAGGCAGACTGATAAAAAGCGATCGCATTTTCAATATTATATGCTTTTTCTCCCCTAATTCTATCACTGTAAGCATTTCCTAAATTATTTTGAGTCGTTGCCCATTTGACGGGAAAATTGTCGCGGGTAAGAACTTGTAAGGCAGCCTTATAATAATCGATTGCCATCTCGATGTTATCAGCTTTTTCTCCCATAATTCTATCTAAGTAGACATTCCCTAGATTATTTTGAGTCGTTGCCCATTTGACGGGAAATACTTCAAAGCTGTAGACTTCTAAAGCTGCCGTATAACAGGTGATTCCAATTTCTAAATTCCATGCCAGCCTGCCTAAAGGAAACTGCTGAATTAAATTACCAAAGTTACCAATAGTACCTGCAATAAATTCAGCTTCTTGTGAAGATAATTCTTTCAAGTTAGTGGTTAACCAACATTGCAATATTTGACTCAAACTTAGATTTAGTTTATCCAAATTTTCTTGAAAAAATGGATAAACAATTGCAGGATTAGCTTGACTTTCTGCTGTAGTCTGCAAGGCCTCCATCAAGAAAGATAAATAATCTTCATAATTGACTGAATTATCGACATTTGCCAATTGTGCGGTGGCGATTTTTTGCAAAAAATTAGCCTCATTTATTTGACCATTTTCAGTCAATTTTTCAGCTACTGCTTCCATTACTTGCAGCAATTTTACATCAATTAAATCTTGGTTTCCGTTAAGAATATTCATCTCCTCGCCGCTGGGACAGGAAAGAAGTAACTCAATCAGGTTGAGATAGGCGGCGATCCGTCGTTCATCATTATTAACAATCTCTACTATAGCTTCTTGAGATGTAGGAATTGCTATTTCAATATGGTGTAAATAGTCTAAAAATTCCTCAATTGGTCTGAGATATCTCAAAGGAATTTTATCGGAAAACTCGTTCGCTTCAACAGGGGTCATAAATCCCACAAGTTTGACTCGATCGAAAGGTTCGGCAAACTGAACTGCAACGTAAGCAATTCGATCTTGCCTGACTTCTGGCGATAGAGCCATCACTTGTTCTTGTATGATAACTGGCCGACATTCTACCTTGCCCAGTCCTGGTAACACTAAATCAGCGACATCTAAAATTTCCCGAATTTCTGGTTGCCAACTATCGCCACCATTAATATCGGTTTCTACCTCCAACCCTTCCAAAAAATAGTTAACTGCCCAAACAGCAAGGGTATTGAAATAAACTCGCTTGCCTTTTTGCGAATTAGCTTGCTCAGAAGCAAATTGAAGGGCTAACTTACGTGCAGTTGGATTTAGAGAAATTTCTAACAACAAAGTATCTCTAATTATTCAGGGTCATTCTCCGGTTCATATCCGAAGTTAGTCGCCATCTTTTTGACAAGTTCCTGACCTTTTCTTTTCCAGTGAGAATCGAGGGTTGGACGGGGGATATTAATCTCTCGGGAAATTGCAGACAAGTCATCAGGAGGGTCTTTTAACAGCAAGCGCAGTGCGAGTACGTGACAATTTGCATCGGGGCGGGGACGGCGATTATCGGGGGTATTAGGTCGCTTCTTATCTATTTTTTCATTGGGATAACTGTCTCGCAGTTCTCGCTCCGGGTCTTCTTCGATATACTGCCACACTTGGCGACCAATGTGCTGCCTATTTTGAGCTTGTTCTCGCTCAATGAGTTGCTCAATCCCAATTTCTGTGGTATCGTCTGGCACTCCTTCCGAATCAAAGTCTTCACCTTTCTTGCTCTTAATCGGAGCATTCAAACTAACAGTAAAAGGCTGCTGATTTAACTTGCGGTATTGATCAGCAAGTTTATTCTTAATAATTTGATTGAACCGCCTAACAAGCCTCTCTCGCAACTGCTCAGCATTATTGTCGAGGTCAAGTTGGTGTAAAAACGTAGGAAACGTTTTGAAAAAACCGCCATAGGCCTCATTCACTGCTCCCTCAAAATCAATATTAGGATTAGCATCGCGAGTCTTGCGAAATCCAGTTAATTGGGGAATGAGTCGGCTCAATTCGTTTGTGAGTCTTTTTTGTTCATGACTCCCCTTTTCGGAGTCTTTCAAGAGTTGTAAGAGTTCGCGTAACTTTTCATCGTTATTCACAGGCGCATTTGGATAGCATCGGGATAATGGAATTATCGCAGAAAAAATAGCGCTGTAACGTGTCAGCAATAACAAATGCAAGCCAATCGGTTTGAATTCCCCACCCGTGACGGGTAGAAGCAGCCAGTTAAAACTTGCTTCGACAGAATCCAAACCCTCTAAAGATTCGACGGGGGCATCATCTCTCGTCATAGTCGCGTTTTTGCGTGTTGATACATTGATATCGCAGGCGTTGGCGGCTTTAGGCAGAATTGCAGGAAATTTTTTTTCTGTCTCCCGGTTTCCGCCTTCCCGTGTCCCTGGCATCTGTGAGGACACGGCAGTGCCGTTTCCCTACCCGGAGAAATCTGTGGGGACACCCGATTGCCGTGTCCTTAGCCGGAGTCGGGTGTCATGTAGAGGCGGTGCTTCCGGTGTCCCTGACGTGAGGACACGGCAGTGCCGTTTCCCTACCCGGAGAAATCTGTGGGGACACCCGATTGCCGTGTCCTTAGCCGGAGTCGGGTGTCATGTAGAGGCGGTGCTTCCGGTGTCCCTGACGTGAGGACACGGCAGTGCCGTTTCCCTACCCGGAGAAATCCGTAGGGAAACGGCGAAAGCCTTTGTCTTTACCCGGAGTCGCGTGTGATGTAGAGGCGGTGCTTTCGGTGTCCCTGGCATCTAGGAGGACACGGCAGTGCCGTTTCCCTACCCGAAGAAATCTGTAGGGAAACGGCATTGCCGTGTCCTGTATTTCATCCGTAGGGACAAAGGCATTGCCGTGTCCTTACCCGGAGCTCATCAAACAGTATTCCCGACAGCAGAATTCCGTTCTTCCCGCCCGCGAGATTTGGCTTCGGAATACCGCCACTTAGCCGTGGCAATTTCTTCGTCTAAATGCTTGATTTTGTTGCCGTATTTGTGATTCATCCACTGAATATCGTGGGCAAAACTCTCTTTCACTTCTTCCTCTTTTGCTTGCACCCATTGAGCTTTTAACTCGGTCATTTGTGCCGGTGAATAAGTACCGACGGGCGCTTGATACTGTTCGGGAATTTGAGCAATATCTGCTTTGAGTTGAAAGTACCGCTGCTCGCGTTTTTCGTCCAGTTCCTTTTCGACTTGCTGCTTTTCTTCTGAATACCAACTGATTTCAAAGTCAGCTTCGACCATTTCCCAATTCTTCAAACGCCCGCTGGTATCGCCTTCGCTGACAAATTTCTCGCGGCGCACCTCTAAGGCTTGTTGGTAAGCGAGTTCTCGCTGTTTGAGAGCAATTTCTTCGTCGATGCCCGCAATCTGATTTGCTTCGACTTCGACAATCTCCAGGGGGACGTGATGTTCGTATTGGCCGATTAAAGCCCGATCGTGCTGAGGCATTTCAAAGGCGTCATTTTGCAGGGAAGCGGCCGTCCAGAGCATGACTACTGGTAAACTAGCTGCGATCGCATTTAAGACAATTCCCCCCGGCAATCCCAACCCAATCACAATCCCCAGAGACATCGCGTATTCCGTGCCGCTCAATCCAAGAGCTAAAACTACATTAGTTGGAGATTGCGATCGCAAATTTTGCCCTTCCACTTGCAGCACTAAAGCCGTTTGACTTTGGTAATAAAGTTCGCAAAATTCATTTTTAGGGGGATGAGCTTGTTTTTGTTTGTCGATATCCTTCAAGGCTTGCTGACTGCTGCTTTTCTTGCGAGCGTGCTCCACCACTTGCATCACTTTCTTATCTGCTAAAATCCCCGCCGCGCCGCCAATTACCAAACTTGCGGGAATGCTCAAAGGACCCAAGCGAGATGTCAGAATTTGCCCTCCCGCACTAAAGGTAATCGCGCTCATCGCGGCTACAAGAATGTTAACCACTTTCTTGGTTTCAGGATTGTGGGTGCGCTTGGCAGAAGGAGTTAAATCGTTAATCCGATTTTTGGCTACTTCTCCTTCTGCATCTTGTTTTTCCCACTGACTCATTTGGGATTGAGTTTGTTCCACAAGCATTTTGATTAAGTCTTCAGGTAGGTATCGCCACGAGACAAGAATGTGATTATAATTGTTGTGAGAATTGCGAGAATAGTTCATAGAATTTACCTCGATTGTTTGGCGTCTTAAGAGAGTGTCGGTACAGATGCTCGGGTTATGCAGAATTCGGGAATGTTTTAGAAGATTGATTGTTTGGTGCTATAGCAATCCTCGCATCAGTTTCAATAACTGGTTAACTTCCAGGCTCTGCCTGGGAATCAATGTCACTCTTGCTCTGCCTCGCCGGAGATAATGGAGGCAGAGCCTCCGGATCTGCGTTACCAGGCTCTTCCTGGTAACGAGTAGAATCATTTAGGATTGCTATATAAACCGCTAGGGATTTAAATCCCACAGCGAGTAGCGAAAATCCACTCAAAAACATTAATACGAAACCGAGTTAGAAATCCTCGCTCGGACTCGGCGGTTGAAACCGCTTCTATACAAACACAGTCCACCTTCGTGGACAGAAGAATAAGAGGAATAAAGTCGGGAAAAGCAGGATTTACAGCATTTTTTAGGTAAGTGAGCTACATACCAAAGATAGAGGACACGGCAGTGCCGTTTCCCTACAGCGATCGCTCGCTTGAGGGCGCACTTGATTAACGTGGAATCTGCTGTAAGTCCTGAATACAAATCTGATTAATTGGATTTTGTGGCCAGTTTTCGCGCTCGATTAAAAGCCGCATCAATACAAGGTGTCATCGAGCGCCTAACCGAGTTTTCATCTTGACCCTCATCTAAAACACAAACGCTCGCTTTGCCGCTCAACTCGTCAGTCAAATTTTCGTATAATTGACCAGACGGCACGATAAAAAAGATAACCACTCCCTGTTTTTCAATGTCATCAACTAACGCTTTGACTCGACTAAAATCAATCGCCCGCTCCCCTTGACGAGGCTCAAAAGCATTTGCTAAAATGGTGAGGATAGCCGGATTTTTGTTGGTTTGATGCTGTTGTTGAATCGCAAGTTTAGCTCTTTCTAGTAAGGGAATCAGAGGAGTTCCGGGTTGGTGATTGGTAATCGATCGCGCATTCTTCTGACATTCCCCCATCAGCGTCAAACTGTTGAAAATTGAGACGGGTTGAGTGACGACGGGGCGATCGGCAAAAGGAATGCTGACAGCGGTATCTCCGGGTTTATAATGTTGGCTGCTGAGTTGACAGTGGGTTTGCCGCTGCAAGTTGTAGCGATCGGCTGACAGGGAATTATCGTCCGCGCGGTAGTGTACGATGGGTTGAGCGGCGAATTCTGGGTAAATGAAAGCCAAAAGGGCGATCGAGCTTGCACCTACAGCAGCTACAATCGCAGGAGACTTGTACCAAACTTTCTCTGTTTCCGTTGTAAAATCAATCATCATAGGGACTTCTCCATTGCGCTTCTGAAGGGATATCGCAGGAGTCAGCCAGTTTTATGCAAATTCTCAAAATAAATCATATCAAACCCAATTGATGACACAGGGTTTGATATGAAGCGAATTCTATTAGCCAGGATTTGGTATAGCGCGGTTTCTACAATTTGTCGATCGACCTTTTGGCCTTATCTGAGATATTTTTCACCGCATCTTTCACATCTTCTGCTGCGTGGCGGGCGGCGGCTTCCGCTTGTTTGGCTTTGCCTTCAACCTGGTCTTTTCTGTTACCCGTGATGTTGCCGAAAATTTCCTGAGCTTTGCCTTCTAAATTTTTGCCGATCGCCTTTGCTCTGTCTTCTGCACTCATAATAAGCTCCGTTTGGCAAGTTGCTTTAGGAACATTGTAAAATCAACTCGCCTGCAATTGCCTTTAACTTCATATTAATTTATATTCTGCTTGACCTCGGTCTTCTCCTGATGACTTACTTCGAGCAAATCCCTCACTCAAAAAGCCAACGATTCCTTTTTTTGACAACTGAATACGTCGCCCAAATTCGTCCTAAGAAACTATTTCAAACTCGCCGCAGCAACTTTAATCGGTTCGAGCAATTTTAGCGGCAAATGCAGCATATTCAATTGGGTGCTATCTGCTGGTTTCCTTTCAGGATCGGGGCCGTGATAATCGCTGCCACCAGTTGCCAGCAAACCGTAATGAATACACCAATCTTTCAACTTTTGGATTTGGCTAGAACTATGGGTGGGATGGTATACTTCAACTCCCATTAAACCAGCATCTACTAATTCTTTTAAGACTTCCTCAACACCGCCGCCGCGAAATAAATAAGGGTGAGCCCAAACTGGGACTGCGCCGCAACTTCGCAATAAATCAATGCCTTCGGCGATCGAGAATTTCTCGTAATGCACGTAGGCCGGGCCGTCATCTCCCAGCCAGCGATCGAAGGCTTCCCGCGATGATTTGGCGTGACCGGCTTTTACCAGCGCAGAGGCAATGTGAGGCCGTCCCGGTGCCATTCCTGGGGATGTTTTTGGCAGTTCGATCGCGTATCCCATTGCTGCTAATTTTTCCACCATTTCCTGCGATCGGCGAAACCTTCCTTGCAGGCGATCGTCCAAAGGAACTTGCAACTTATTTGCATCGGGATAAAAACCTAAAATGTGCAGCGATCGGCCGTTGTGAACTGTACTGAGTTCGAGTCCGGGGACTATTTCGATAGCGTACAAAGCAGCAGCGGCGAAGGCTTCATCCCAACCCGACATCGTATCGTGATCGGTGACGGCCAAGGCGCGAACCCCCGAGGACGCGGCGGCGGCTACGAGTTCTGCAGGGGTGAGAGTGCCGTCGGAATAAGTAGTGTGACAGTGGAGTTCTAGCATTTTTTTAGGTAAGTTAAAGTCGGCGCAACCTGCAATTATTCCCCTCACTCATGTGAGATATAGCCTTTCTCAGATATATGAGGTACAAGTTTAGATTTTAGATTTTAGATTTTAGATTTTAGATTGGGGGATTGGGGAATTGTTAATTAATTGGTGAATACCTCATCTTTCCGAGAACCGCTATATCGTCATGGGATTTTAGATTTTAGATTTTAGATTTTAGATTTTAGATTAGAAATTAGTGAGGCTATAAGTGTTGGGAGTTTGTCTACTATTGCACTTTTTTTTTGCGGAACAGGTTTCACTGCCCGCAACATTTTTTTATTTTTATCGTTATTTGTAATAACTTGTTGCGCCTTTAATTGGTACATTTATGTTTATTCAAACTCTGGATGACATGGGTATTCAGCCCGCCTTTTCTGTAGAATTTGGATGCAGAACAGCTTAGCTATTTCTTGATTTCTCGCATTGGGTGAAGGACACCCTCTGGCAATTTGGAAGGAATCGGGGATATTTCAATACTTTGTATGTTGTGAACTGGGATAACTACCAGTTTATCTGCCAATTCGATAATTATCGGGTCTGCCGTCAACATTTTGTGCAGGCGAGTGCCTAAAGTTGCTTGCTCTCCTACTGTTCCCTCTGGCGCAATGAACTGGAAGTGTTGCTGTTTGCCGTTGGTATAGTGGATTGTCAGATCGATAATTCTTTCTTGGTTGCTTGCTTGCATAATTTTTTTCCCTAACAGTCGATCGGGACTTGGCAAAATTAACAATAAATCAAAACTGGCGATCGCACCATCTTTTGAAAGCTTTTGACAAAACCGGGCTGTCGGTACCAAAGTCCGGTTGCTCCTAATTTTACCACAAAAACTGTACTGAAACTCGCCAACTTACCCAGTATACAATTGTCAGTTGCGCTGTCTTCGCCCCTGAAGGCGCGCGATCCTTCCCTAGCAATATTTGGTCGATCGGGCTTTCTGCTGTGCCAGTTGGTCAATTGGCTCAATTGTGCCTCTGTCGCGACTTGACTCAAAGCGCTCTCAAGCTATACGGCAGAGACACTTGAGCGCTTTGGGGGTCAAGGTTTTTTTATTGTGGGAACTGTGGAGGTTAGGATAGTGGCATTCTGCTGTCACTGCCGTTGAGGAATCTTTTATAAATTAATAACATAACATTCAGGTACAGCTTATGAAATCCACACTTTGCTTTCCCGAAACTTCTCTCAAATCTAACGCAATTACTTTTGATAATAGTGCTATTGAATCTTGTATTGTTGCAGCTTGGATTGACTTAGTAGGAGGAGACTTTGATAGCTTGGGAGGAGATGATTGGCTTCCCTTGTGCGGCGACATTGATGACGGCGAAATTTACCGGGAATGGTTTTTGTGGCAAGACAGCGAAGTGACTCAAGAGTGGGAAGCTTACGATCCAATTACTAATTATCGAGTGGTGGCATCTAGCCGAGAAATGATGATTGCTAAAATCGACCAAATAGAAGATACCAGAACAATTTAGTTGAGCGGGAGAAGGTTAAATCTTGATTTTCAACTCTCATAAAAATTATGCAAACCAACCCGGTTTCTTCCAACCACACTAAAGAAACCGGGTTTTTCCAACCCAAAATCTAGGGTTTGGTTGAGTTCCACGGACAGAACCTAATAATTTAGGTTGCTACTGCTTTTTGTTTTTCTCGTTCTAATTTGCGCTGTTTCAAGGCGGCAAGATTTTGTTTAATCGTGTCGATAGCAAATCCAGTCCCCTGCTGTTGGTATAATTCGCTGGCACGGATCAAATCTGCAACAGCCTCGTCATCCGATCGCAAATTTGCCAAAGCCAAGGCGCGATTGTGGTAAGCTTCTGGCAAAGTGGAAATTAGTTCTAAAGCGCTGGTAAATTTATCTTTAGCTTTGCGGTAATTTCCCGACTGATAAGCCTCAATTCCTTGTTGGAAATAAACGGAAGCTTTGCTGCCGCTGTCGGTATCTGGAAATTCTGGGTTAGTTAAAATTGGTTCTTTAAAGAGTACAGAAATGCTGCCCTTGCCGAAGTAAGCCCAAGTCATTGTTCCCAACCCAATCCCCAGCACGAGGGCAACAATGACAGACAGAGCAATAAAATTGGTGAGTTCCATAAAGCAATATTTGTTGTATGGTAATATGATAAGTTAATTTCTAAATTCTGCAACAATGGCTGGGCGGATTTACCTCAAGTGGAAATGGTTTTTCGGGTCGCTAGCTTTAGTATTGTCGATCGGCTTAATTACTGCAACTGCAAGTTCTGACGCAGCAACCAAGGCGCAAACTCAAGCAGGGTGGCAATTGTTGCAGCGGGACGAGACAGGGTTGGTGGTAGCAATGCGACACGCGATCGCCCCAGGTACGGGAGATCCTGCTAACTTTAAGTTGGGTGACTGTTCCACTCAGCGCAATTTATCAGCACAGGGAAGAACCCAAGCCAAACAAATTGGAGCCGAATTGCGCAACCGCAACATCAAAGTTGCCAGAGTTTTATCGAGTCAGTGGTGTCGGTGTTTAGAAACAGCAAAATTAATAAATTTAGGCAAAGTCGAACCGTTCCCAGCCTTGAACTCGTTCTTTAGCGACAGCAGCAAAGAAGCCAGACAAACAGCAGCAATTCGCAAATTAATTGTTGACAACCGCAACACAAAAGGCGCGATTATTATGGTAACGCATCAAGTAAATATTACCGCGATTACTGATATTGTACCGCAAAGTGGCGAAGCTGTGATTCTCAAAGGATCTCCACAAGGTAAAATCCAAATAGTCGGACGAATTGGAGGATTTTAAATAGAGATAAAGTTATAATAATATTACCAATTACCCCTTACTAATTCCCAATTACCAATTTATATGAGTTTCCAATACAGCGCCGCCCTAGTGACTTTAGCAGACCTTGATAAAGAAGTTCTCGTTAAATTTTACACAAAGTTTCTCGACATAGAACCAAACCCTTACATTCCCAATACTTATGCTGAATTTCAACTCAAGGGCTTAAGACTCGGCATATTCAAACCCAAAGATTCCCACAAATCGGAATTTGCCAATCGAGCAAAAACAGGCATGAGTTTGTGTTTGGAAGTCAGCGATATCGAAACTGCGATCGCCCGAATTTGGGCTTTAGGTTATCCGCCCAGCGGAGAAATTATCAAAGCTTCTCACGGTCTAGAAATTTACGCCTTCGATCCTGCCGGCAACCGCATAATTTTACATCAATTCCATGAGAATGTAGGATGATAGCTAATGATTTGTGAACTCTGGATCTTCTCTTCTCTTCCTTCGCGTCCTTGGCGTCTTCGCGGTTCGTTCAAAAAAACATCTAGTTCACAACCCGCTGAGGATGGCTATATAAGTTATGCTATTGCTTCACCCCCTTCGCAATGACATTGTAAAACCCGCCTCTACAAATCAAAACTGCCTTAACTATCTAATCAGTTCAGCAAAACTATAAAAACTGATAATTAATAACAACAAAGCTGTCAGGTGAGTTAGCTGAAATTGAGGTCGCGGGCCCAGGGATTCCCGCACCAAAATTGAAAAAGACGAACCAATTATATAACTCAAAGAGAGCGTTAAATACTGCCACTGCAAAGTTACACTCCACAGCCCGAGCAAAATCATAGCCAAAGTCAACATCACCAACTCAACAAAGCGAGGCGGATTGTGCTGAGTAGACAGAATCAAAGTGTCGAACCAATATTGCCAAGGTCTCATGTTCTAGCGATCGAGCTTTTGGATTTAGCCTTCTAGCTTAACCTACGATCGCCATTCTGTTTGTTGCTGCAAACACCTTAAAGCCTCCGCCGTCTCAACCTGCGGAAATTGCCCGTAAAAGCGACTGACACTGTAAAAAGGGTGAGGAGTCTCCAGAACGATCGCCTTATCGCCCATTCCCGCCAAAAATCCCATCAAATCTGCCGGGGCCACAGGCGCGCAAATCCACAAAGCCGCCGGTTCCTGCGACTGCAAAGCCTTAGCCGCCACAGCCATCGTCATCCCCGTAGCAATGCCGTCATCTACCAAAATCGCCAAAGCCCCCGCCGCGCTGACATTGGGGCGTCCCGGAGACAAATGTGCCAGCAGAGATTGAGCATTATTTTGAGCCACCGGCAATGCTGATTTTTGCAAGCGCCAATTCTGCTGCTTTTGCTTTTCCCAGAGGACGTGACCGTCAGCAGTTGCAGCCCCGATCGCCAATTCTAAATTATCTGGGCGAGTAATTTTCTTAGCGACCACCACATCCAAAGGACAGCCCAAGCGGCGCGCAATCGGCACAGCAACGGGCAAACCCCCGCGCGGCAAGGCATAAACAATCGGTTTCACAGCCTCCTGTGCCTTTAAATTCAACTTGCCGAGCTCGCCCAGAACTGCCTCGGCCAGTTTTTCGCCAGCATCGGCGCGATCGTCAAAAAACGGGTTAGAGAACATATTTTTGCCTGTACGATCTCAACCAAACAATTGGAGATTGTGCCATCGACAGCCTCCCATACAAGCTTCTAGCCAATCTCAAATCACCAAACCCGATCTAAACTATAAACTCTAGACTCAAAAAAATCTCCCTAATTTTGACACTCCCCGTGCACTCAGCAGCGGGGATTCTTTGTTCATAGACCCAACTTGCTCAGACAGGATTTCTCCAGCCAAAGTAGAGGTCGAATCTCCCAAAGCGTTCGGGTCTTTGACCCAAGTTCCGGTATGCCCTACCGTACTTAAGGCTGATTTCAGGATATTGATCGCAGCGTTCCAATCCCTATCCATAACAAATCCACATTCACAAACATGGGTTCTTACGGATAGGGATTTTTTGACGATTGCACCGCAGTTAGAGCATTTTTGTGATGTGTAGGCTGGATTGACAGCGACTGTCACCCGACCAAACTTCACTCCAAAATATTCTAACCACTTCCTAAATTGATACCAACCCGCATCATTAATTGATTTAGCGAGACAGTGATTTTTAACTAGATTTTTAATCCTCAAATTTTCGTAGGCGACCAAATCGTTAGATTGGATTACGCAACGCGCCAGTTTCTTAGCGTGTTCTTCCCGCTGCCTACTTATTTTGAGGTGTACTCGTCCTAGTCTATTAATGGCTTTCTTGCGGTTGGCCGAGCCTTTCTTCTTGCGCGAAACACGGCGTTGTCTAAACTTCAACCGTTTTTCGCTTGTTAGATAAAACTTAGGATTAGGTTCGCACAGACCGTCAGAGTCGGTATAAAACTCTTTAAGTCCAACATCTAAGCCAACTGTTTTACCTTTCGGAGTTGTATCTACTTTGTTATCTGCACCGATCAAAAACTGAACATAGTAGCCGTCAGCACGACGTATCAACCGCACTCGTTTTACTTGATCGAGTTGGTAGAAGTTTAGATCCCACGTTCCTTTGAGTTTGAGCTTACCAATCCCCTTCTTGTCGGTGAACGTGATTTGTTTCCGCGTTTCAGAGAGTTTCCAACCACTGACTTTATATTCAACTGAGCGACTGTTTTGCTTGAACTGCGGATATCCTTTCTTTCCGGGAACAGCTTTCTTACAGTTATCGTAGAACCGAGCAATCGCAGAATAAGCTCTTTCCACCGACGCTTGGCAAGCACTAGAGTTTAATGATTTGACAAAGGAAAACTCTTCTCTGAGTACGGTACTGTGACGATACAGTTCTTTCTGCCCTACGCCTTGGTTGTCGATCCAGAAACGGATGCATTTGTTGCGAACAAACTGAGCAGTTCTAATTGCCTCGTCTATTGCGACGTACTGATTTGGTCTTCCTTTAGCCTTGAACTCTAAGACAAACATTTTACGTAGGAAGTCGCTACGTTAAAATGGTAGCACAAAGCCGTCCTAAAAGGACGGGGCTTTAAACCCAGTTTTTTGGTAAAATTTATGTCCAGCGACTTGCAACTGAGCCTTTTTGACAACAATCAAAGTGCCACTTTCCAAACTGACTCAATACCAGCCAATGCCAAAATTCCCATTCCTTCGGGCACTTATCAAAATATGGAACAAATCGGCGAGCACTGCAATCGCTGCTACCGCTGCGAATTGGGCAACAGCCGCACTCACGCCGTCATCGGGCGCGGCAATCCTCAAGCCTCAATTTTGATTGTGGGAGAAGCGCCCGGACAAAACGAAGACGAAACCGGATTGCCCTTCGTCGGGCGATCGGGCCAACTGTTAGATAAGATTTTAGAATCCGTGGGATTGAGTCCAGAAACCGACGTATTCATTGCCAACGTCATCAAATGTCGCCCTCCCAACAACCGCCCTCCGACAGCAAAAGAAATCGACGCTTGCAAACCTTACTTGCTCGAACAAATTCGCATCTTAGACCCCAAAATTATTTTATTAACCGGTGCAACAGCCCTGAAAGGTTTGCTAAGCGATAAGCGGCCGATTAGTAAAATTAGAGGTCAATGGATTGAATGGGAAAATCGTTTGTGTATGCCAATTTTTCACCCGTCGTACTTGCTGCGAAACCCCTCCCGCGAACCGGAAAGTCCGAAATGGTTTATGTGGCAAGATATGCAACTCATCAAGGCTAAACTAGACGAATTTAAAGAGCAATTCTAATCAATTTTTGTTATTGATTTGTAGGGGCGGGTTTCACCAACAATCTCTCCTCTTTACCCACAATCTCAAAAACCCGCCCCCTTTGCATGACAATCGCGCAACCACAAACGAATAGCTTCAGCAATTTCGCTTTGACTATCTTGACCTAATAAAGGACGAATATCCGCCGCAGTACCAAACCGAGAAACGATTTTTGCCAACTCCCAGCCGTTCTCCTTTTTAGTGAAAAATAACCAATGATATTGCTGAATTTCGACTGACTTTCCCCCGCGATACTGCCGTTCCAAAGTAGTAATAAAAACTTGACTAGCATTTTTAGGAAGTGCATCCCCAGAATTTAAAGGTAACGGTTCAAACTCCGGGCGACCGGCTAAAATTATGTGAGGCAGCGCGTAACCGGGCGGTGTAGAAGTTTTAGGAGAAAAGCGCGATCGCACAATTACGCGATTTGCATAACTCGGCAAATCTTGCAACAGACGATCGACCAAAGTTTCTAAATCAGCGGGACAGGGCGATCGCACTAACAAATCATACCGACTGGCATTGATACTGTTAGTATGATTTGTCACAAAATTAACTGCCAAAGTCGGAGTTGCAACCGCAGATATCAGCAGATACACACAGATGAACGCAGATAAAATTCTCTTGGCGTTCATCGGCTTTTATCGGCGGTAAAAAACAACATTTCTATTGTTACTCCAACTCTTGACAAATACGGGTAAAAGCCGCCACTGGATCGGGCGCAGCAGTAATTGGCCGCCCAATCACCAGATAATCCGCACCAGCTTTTAAAGCGGCCTTTGGAGTCATCGATCGTTTTTGATCGCCTCCATCGGCCCAGGTCGGACGCACACCGGGACAAACTAACAGAAAATCATCCCCGCAACTCATTCTTAACTGTTCCACTTCTTGCGGAGAACAAACAGCCCCAGCTAAACCCGTTTCCTTAGCCAACAATGCCATGTGCAAAGCATATTCAGGCAACTCCAAAGGTATTTTTAAGTCAAAAGCCAACTGTCGCGAATTCAAACTCGTTAACAGGGTAATTGCAATCAACTTAGGAGTCGGTTGAGCGACAGCCGCCGCCCCTTCAGTCAAAGCCAACTGTGCCGCTTTCAAAGCATCTTTACCACAAGTAGAATGGATAGTCAATAAATCCACATTATACTTAGCAGCAGCACGACAAGCACCAGCCACAGTATTCGGGATATCGTGAAACTTCAAATCCAGAAAAATCCGTTTTTGCCGCTGTTTTAAAATTTCCAAAATCCCCGGCCCCGAGCTCACAAACAGTTCCAAACCGACTTTCCAGAAAGATACTTGCGGGAGTTTGTCCAGAAGTGCGATCGCCTCGAATTGACTCGAAACATCCAAAGCAACAATAATTCGATTATCAGCGTTCATCAGCGTTCATCCGCCTTCATCTGCGGTTAAAAAATAGAGATTCAAGACACCAATCGCACAAACTTATTCTTCCCAACCTGCAAAACCTTACCGCATAAATCAGCCGGTGATTCAAAAGTAAGATTAACATCAGAAACTCGCTCGCCCTCCAACTTCACCCCACCGCCCTGCATCAACTTCCGCGCATCACCGCTACTTTTACAAAGCCCGCTAGCACTCAGAATATAAAACAACTTAGCCGGAAACTGGACGTTTGCCAAAGAAAACTCCGCCACAGCATCAGCTTGTCCCGCAGCACCTTTAACTAGCGCAATTGCATCTTGTTGTGCGCGATCGGCTGCTTCCTTCCCCCGATACTGGCGCACCACCTCCACAGCCAAAAGTTTCTGTTTTTCTCGCGGATTTTCTGGCAATTCATCAAGCGGCAAGTCTGTCAACAGTTCAAAATACTGGGCGATCGAACTATCAGCAATTTTCTCCAACTTAGAATACATCGTCAGCGGGTCTTCCGACAAACCCACATAATTGTTCAAAGACTTTGACATCTTCTGAACCCCGTCAGTCCCGATCAAAATCGGCATCAGCATACCAAACTGCGGTTTCATCCCAAAATGCCGCTGCAAATCTCTCCCCACCGCAAGATTAAACTTTTGGTCAGTTCCCCCCAACTCCACATCCGCTTCCAAAGCCACCGAATCGTAACCCTGCATTAAGGGATACAGAAACTCATGCAGATAAATTGGATTTTCCTGCTGCATCCTGTTATCAAATCCCTCTTTAGCGAGCATCTGCTGCACTGTCATCGTCCCCAGCAGTTCCAAAATCTTCGCCAAGTCCAATTTTGACAACCACTCGGAGTTATAGCGAATTTCCAAACGCCCGGCTGTGTCAAAATCTAGAATCGGACGCACTTGGTCTAAATAAGTCTTGGCATTTTCCGCCACTTGTTCGGCCGTCAACTGGCTGCGCATCTCGGATTTCCCTGTCGGATCGCCAATTCTTGCGGTAAAATCTCCGATGACTAGTACCGCTGTGTGACCGGCATCCTGAAAAGCTCGCAGCTTGCGGATGCAAATGCTGTGTCCCAAGTGAATGTCACTGCCTGTCGGGTCAATTCCGAGTTTGACGCGCAACGGTCGATCGACTTTTGCCAGCAGTTGGGCTAAATTTTCGTCAGGGTTGCTAGAATCAGGTCGATCGGGAAAAATCTCGCTGACGCCGCGGTAAAGCGCTGAAAGGTTAGGAGTTATCATCGGGGAGCGATCGTCCATCATATTTTGCCAAAGTGCAGCAGAATTAGTTACACTCACTGGTTGACGCATAAAAACATAACTATCCAGCTACTATAATCCTAAAGCTGACCGACTTTCATTAGCTGACCCCGCCCAAAAACGGATACAAGCCCCCGACAACAGTCGTGGAGATCCCCAAATTTTAGACTATTGTTCAAACTCCCAGATTCATCTGTGGAATAAATCTAAAATCTAAAATCTAAAATCTAAAATCGACTGACAGTCTCTAGGGTTCCCATCTAAAATTAAAAGTCTTAAACCCCAAATCGAGTGAGGAAGTGAAATCCACGTGTCAACCAACGCAGTCCGCAAAAACACGGAAAACTCAGCCCCCCTATTCGAGTTTGTTCAGTCAGTCAGTAAAGTGACCGCCGGAACCATACTCAGCATGACAATGCTTGCCAGTTCCGTAGTCGCTGGCGGACTGGTTGGCTTAGCGATCAGCTTCCGCAATTTGCCAGATGTTCGGATCTTGCAAACCTACTCTCCTACAGAAACTACCCACATTTACGACATCAACGGCAAGCCCCTAGCTAGCATCCACGACGAAGCCAACCGGGATGTCGTACCCCTTGACCAAATCTCCCCGAACCTGAAACGAGCTGTTCTGGCGATCGAAGATAGCAACTTTTTTACCCACAAAGGCATCAACCCCGGCGGGATAGCCCGAGCTCTCATAGTCAACCTAGAGAAAGGTAGAACCGTTGAAGGCGGATCGACTATGACTATGCAGCTAGTCAAGAACCTGTTTCTTTCTCCCCAGTCAAAATTTAGTCGCAAGGTAGCTGAAGCGGTAATGTCTATCCGCTTGGAGCAAATTCTCAACAAAGACCAAATTCTGCAACTATACCTGAATCAAATCTACTTAGGTCACAACTTGTACGGGGTAGAGACAGCCTCTCGAAGCTATTTCAACAAGTCAGCAAATAATTTGACTCTTTCAGAAGCAGCCATGCTGGCCGGCTTAATTTCTGCCCCCGAAGAATACAGTCCTTTCGTCAATTACAAGTTGGCAAAAGAGCGGCAGGAAATCGTTTTAAAGCGCATGAAGGAGCTCAAATGGATTACGCCGGAACAAGAGACAGCAGCCCGAGGGGAAAAAATTAAGCTAGGCAAAATTACCTCTTTTGGCGGCTCTCAAGTTCCTTACGTAACACAAGCCGTAGTCCAGGAACTGACGAGGCGTTTCGGGCGAGATGCCGTGCTTAAGGGAGGAATGCGCGTTCAAACCACGATCGACCTCAAAATGCAGCGCATAGCCGAAGAAACCGTCAAAGCCTGGCACGAAAGGCTTTACAACCAAGGGCTGTTTTACGACCGCGACGAAGGTCAAATTGCCCTAGCCGCCGTCGATCCCCGCACCCACTTCGTCAAAGCAATGGTTGGCGGCGTCGATTACGAAAAGAGTCAGTTCAACCGCGCCATTCAAGCACGCCGCCAGCCCGGATCTTCTTTTAAGCCTTTTGTCTACTACGCTGCCTTTGCTAGCGGCAAATACGGCCCGGATTCAGTTGTCTACGACTCCCCTGTCGGCTACCGCGACGGCGACGGCTACTACTACCCTCAAAACTACGGCGGCGGCTTCTCCGGTGCCGTCAGCATCCGCAGAGCTTTGGAAGTATCTCTGAACATTCCCGCCGTCAAGCTTGGCCAAGAAGTCGGATTGAATAAAGTGATTGAGATTTGCCGCGTACTCGGCATCAGAAGTCCGATGGAACCGGTGGTTTCTTTACCCTTGGGTGCCGTTGACCTAACTCCTTTAGAAATGGCCGGAGCTTTTGCTACCTTCGCCAACAACGGCTGGCATTCTGACACCACGTTTATCGTGCAAGTTACTGACAGCAGCGGCAACGTCTTGCTCGACAATACGCCCAAACCCAAATTAGTTCTCAATTCCTGGGCGGCGGCATCTGTCAACAGCGCCCTCCAAGGGGTAATTAACAACGGAACAGCAAGGGCGGCTCAACTTGGGCGGCCTGCTGCTGGGAAAACTGGTACAACTTCCTCAGAACGGGATATCTGGTTTGTGGGTTACGTGCCGCAGTTGTCCGTGGCTGTTTGGATGGGCAACGACAATTATAGACCGATGAGCTACGGTGCTACTGGCGGTGGGATTGTCGCCCCTGTTTGGCGCGATTTTATGAGCCAAGCTTTGGAAGGTGTTCCCCCAGAAAATTTCAAACCTGCTTCAGCTTTTGAGCGGCCTTAATTATCAGTCATTAGTCATTAGTCATTAGTCATTAGTCATTAGTCATTAGTCATTAGTCATTGGGCATTGGGCATTGACCCGCGCAGGGCATTGGGCATTGGGAATACTTTCTTTTTCTTCCTTCTTCCTTCTTCCTGACATCCGTTACATCCGTTACAGAATCCGTTGACGAACTTCCTTCTTCCTTTTGCTCGCTAGGGTTGTTTTTCCAGCTCAGATTTCATCCGCTCCAGGGTTGAGTTCATTTGCTCAAACATCTGCTGGGGCGTGATGCCAAATTGATTGAGCTGTGTTTTTAACTGCTCTACAGTCATCTGAGCCATGAAGTCCTCCGACAGCTCGAAGCGCTTCATAAAAATACGGTAGCGCTCCATCATTGATTCCATCTGAGCGATGAACATTTTCTTGCCTTCGCGATCGAATTTGCCGTAATTGCCGCCTAGTTTGATGAGAGATTGATAGTCTTCAAACAACAGCTTGGCTTCTTGCTGAACAATTTCTGAATCAAAAAATCCCATAGCTTTCCTAACTTTTTAATATTCTACTAATTTCGATCTAGGCGAGAAATCCCGCTGCTTTTTGTACTATTTTATCAGTTGCCGGAGGAAGTCCCTACCCCTTAAGGCACAAGAATAAGTAGAAATTTCCGTACAGCATAAGGCATGGGCATTGGGCGGCTTGCGATGTCAACATTCAACAGTCAACTGTCAACAGTCAACTGTCAACAGTCAACTGTCAACGGACTTCAAACTTCCCCGATGCGTTCTAGGGGCCAAAACCGCACTACAGCACGGCCGATGATATTCTGCTTAGGTAAAAATCCCCACCTGCTGGAGTCGTTGCTGTTGTTGCGGTTGTCTCCCATCACAAAGTATTCATTTTCAGGGACGCGATAAGGTCCCCACTGGTATTTAGGAGGTTCGGCAATATATTTTTCGACGAGGGGTTGGTCGTTGAGATAAACTAAACCTTTTTTAACAGCGACGGTTTGACCCGGTAAGCCAATTATCCGCTTGATGAATGCTTGGTCTTGGGTAAAGCCTTGTTCTTGCAACTGTTCGGGCGGGGAAAATACTACAATGTCGCCAGTTTTTGGCGGTTGGAGGTGGTAGGATATCTTTTCGACTACGACGCGATCGCCCACGTGGAGAGTTGGTACCATAGAATCTGAGGGTATGTAGCGCGGTTCGGCGACCAACGCTCGAATAACTATTGCTAAACTCAAAGCAATAATCACTATCTGAAGATTTTCAAAGCTCGACTTCCACGCTTTCTGCCACCAGGTTTCAGGCGGATTTTCTGCTACTTTTGTACCCAAATTATTTTTTTCAGATGTCATGAAAGTCCTCGCTATATAGTTGCCACTAATTATCTGATTAAGCTCGCTCAGAATTTAATATCAAATCCGTTAGCATCGGAATAGTAAATTCGAGTTGACTGGTGACTGTTGACTGTTGACTGTTGACTGTTGACTGTTGACTGTTGACTGTTGACCGTCAACATCATTCCGCTGTAACCGGAAATGATATAAATTGCATCTCAAGAAATTATCCAACCCTGAGTGGGTACGGCACGCTAACCCGCCCCAAATATACAATTTAAATGCAGCAAAGCTTACCATTGAAGTATGTCGGTTAATTACTAGACTTGAAGTGCATCCCTTTGCAAACTATTTTAAAAGGAATCTGCGTTGCATCTGCGGTTTCCCGATCGCTCAAAGATTTATCCAATAAATCTTTGATTGATATTAACTCATAAAAAAGGCAGAGAATTTAAATTCTCTACCTTTTTTACGTGAGGATTTTGAATTATTGGCGACCGCGAGATTGGTTATTTCAAAACTTTACTCGCGATCGCACCCCACTCAATCTTACTCAGCGCCTTGGGGCAGCAATTCCCGCTTTTGACCTTGCACTACCTTGATAACTCCGTCCTCGCCCACATCCACAACAGCGGTATCGCCGTCTTTGACGCGGCCAGAAAGGATTTCCTCAGCCAAACTGTCTTCCAACAACCGCATGATAGCGCGGCGCAGGGGTCTGGCTCCGTAGCTGGGGTTGTAGCCTTCTTCTACCAGCCGTTCTTTGAATTTTTCGGTCACTTCCAGGGTGATGCCCTGTTCTGTCAAGCGGCCGAACACTTCTTTGAGCATAATGACGGCAATTTCCTTCACTTCTTCCCTGTTCAACTGGCGGAAGACGATAATTTCGTCTAAGCGGTTGAGGAATTCGGGGCGGAAGTAGTTTTTGAGTTCTTCGTTAACCAAGGAGCGAATGCGGTTGTAATTGGCATCGGTTTGGTTTTCGCTGAACTCGAAGCCGAGGCCGCCGCCGCCTTTTTCAATCACCTTAGAACCGATGTTGGAGGTCATAATCAGCAGCGTGTTCTTGAAGTCCACGGTGCGACCTTTGGCATCTGTTAAGCGGCCGTCTTCCAATATTTGCAGCAGCATATTGAAGACATCGGGGTGGGCTTTTTCGATTTCGTCGAACAGCACCACGGTGTAAGGACGGCGCCGGACTGCTTCTGTGAGTTGGCCGCCTTCGTTGTAGCCGACGTAGCCTGGAGGAGAACCGATGAGTTTGGAGACGGTGTGCCGTTCCATGTATTCGGACATATCCAGCCGAATCATCGCGTCTTCGGAACCGAAGAAGTAGCCGGCTAGGGCTTTGGTGAGTTCGGTTTTGCCGACGCCTGTGGGCCCGGAGAAGATGAAACTGGCGATCGGGCGATTGGGATTTTTCAAGCCTACGCGAGCGCGACGGATGGCGCGGGAAACGGCTTTCACTGCTTCTTCCTGGCCGATCAAGCGCTGGTGCAAGGTATCTTCCATGTGCAGCAGCTTTTCGGATTCGGATTCGGTCAGTTTGTTTACCGGCACGCCCGTCCAGCTTGCCACGATTTGAGCGATATCTTCTTCGGTGACTACTGGCGATGGGTCGGTTTCGCCGGTGCGGGCCGAGTCGGTTTTTTTGGCTTGGGAAATAGCGCGAATTTCGGCTTTGATGGTCATTTCCCGATCGCGCAATTCACCGGCTTTGTCAAAGTCTTGAGAACGCACCGCTTCGTCTTTATCTTTGAGGACTTGGCGCAGTTCTTTGTCAAGTTCTTTGGCTGCGGGGGGCAGTTGGGAGTTGATCAAGCGGACTCTGGAACCAGCTTCGTCTACCAAGTCAATTGCTTTGTCTGGGAGGAAGCGGTCGGAGATGTACCGGTGAGAGAGTTTCGCTGCAGCTTCCAATGCCGTGTCCAAGATTTTCAGCTTGTGGTGCTGTTCGTAGCGTTCCCGCAGACCGAAGAGAATCTCGATCGTCTCGTCCACGGTGGGTTCGCCGACCATGACCGGCTGGAAGCGCCGTTCTAGGGCTGCATCGCGCTCGATGTGCTTGCGGTACTCGTCGAGGGTGGTAGCGCCGATACACTGGAGCTCGCCTCTTGCCAAAGCCGGCTTGAGAATGTTGGCTGCGTCGATCGCCCCTTCAGCCGCACCTGCACCGATCAAAGTGTGTACTTCGTCTATCACCAAAATCACGTTACCCGCAGTGCGGATTTCGTCCATGATTTTTTTAAGGCGTTCTTCAAATTCGCCCCGGTATTTCGTCCCCGCAACCAGCAAGCCGATGTCGAGGGTAACGACGCGCTTTTCTTCGAGGATGTCTGGGATATCGTTGTTAGCGATGCGCTGGGCGAGACCTTCGGCGATCGCCGTTTTGCCGACTCCGGGTTCCCCGATCAGCACCGGGTTATTTTTGGTGCGGCGACCGAGGATTTGAATTACCCGTTCGATTTCTTTTTGGCGTCCGACTACTGGGTCTAGTTTCCCATCGACCGCCATTTGAGTGAGGTTGGCTCCAAATTCGTCGAGGGTTGGGGTTTTGGTGCGAGCGCCGCCGCCAGTGGCTGCGACTTCTGCGGTTTCTCCCAGCATCCGAATCACTTGGGTACGGACTTTCGACAAGTCTACTCCCAGATTTTCTAAGACTCTAGCCGCTACTCCTTCACCTTCCCGGATCAGGCCCAGCAGCAGGTGTTCGGTGCCGATGTAGTTGTGTCCGAGTTGGCGAGCTTCTTCTAGGGATAGTTCTAGAACCCGCTTGGCGCGGGGGGTGAACGGAATTTCTACTGCTACGAAGCCGGAACCGCGCCCGATGATTTTTTCCACTTCAATCCGAGCGTCTTTGAGGTTAACCCCCATTGATTTGAGGACTTTAGCTGCAACCCCGGTTCCTTCACCGATCAGACCCAGGAGGATCTGTTCTGTCCCTACGAAGTTGTGACCCAGGCGGCGAGCTTCTTCCTGGGCCAACATGATTACTTTTATTGCTTTTTCTGTGAAGCGTTCAAACATGATTTATTCCCATCACCTGCTGCTAAGTGCCCGTTTCGAGGTCACGCTCGCACAACGAGCGTTTTTGTTCTCGTAGGGACAGGGCTGAGCCTAAGTCCCTACTCGTACTGCTTATTCTAGCGTGACACTCCCAACCGCTCTGCCGCACTGGAAAAGCGGTTGCAGATTCTAGGCTGCCGTTGCAGGATGGCTTTCAACTGGGAAGACCCAAATGGTGGCTGACCTACAACCTCCCCTAGACTGCAAGAAGATTGCTCTTCTCGGCCTGTGCCCAACCTACGACTATGTATTGAGGATTCTAGCACAATCTTTTTGGCTGTCATGCAGGTGCAAAATGGATATTTCTCCAAGTCACAGGCCGGGTTTTCTACAAAACTTATGAGTTAGATGGGCGATCGATCCCCTAAACTCATCCTTAAGCGACAGCCCATCTCAAGAATTTGTTGCTTTGGGATGGTGAGAGCGAGCTGGGCTTTCTTTATCTAAAATTTTGCCTCAGATGCGTTGGGGATTTGGGTAGTATTGATTTCAGCTTCCGCTATTACATCGATCCTGGGGTGTGGCGCTTCTTCCACACCATTGCTGAGATTGTGGAGACCAAGCGACCCGAACAGCAAAAAGCTTTTTTGGCGGCGACAGCCTTTAAGGACTTCTTTACCAAAAAGCTGGGTTTAAAGCCCCGTCCTTCTAGGACGGCTTTTTCTCTTTGAGTTTGTCAATCCAGTTTTCTATAAGTTGAGTCATTGTTTTTCTTCTTGCTTGGCAATTCTCCGCAATTTCTCTAACCGACTCACTGCCTGGAGTTTAGACTAAACAATGGTCGCAGCTAAAAGTAGCTGCCTTTCACTAGAAGGCAAGCTGTTACTCAACAACTCAAGAGCTAGAAGATTAAACAGCTAATTTTGAAGATTTTTTTCGTCGAGAAACCCGTTTTTTAACAGTGGGATAGTACGGTGCTTTAGTACGTGCCTTTCCTTTTTCCCAACCAGGTGATTTTCCCCTATGTTTAGGCAGTTGAGCCGGAGTACCAATGTCAACTAAAATCGACAACATTGATTGGGCAACACGTCCAGGAGTTAAATTGATACTAGCAGATTGCCAAGGCAATCGATTCTCGACCACTAAGTCCTTAGCCAGCCAGAGTTGCCAACTCATCAACGGCATTAAATCGCTCCACCGCTCTGATTGTTCGGGAGTTCTTAAGTTAGGTAATGTCCAATGTAATCGTTGCTTAGCAAATCTATACCAATGATCCACTCCAAAACGTCGTAAATACTTAAACCAAACAGTTTCTAAGGGTAGAGTGCGCTCTCCGACCCAAGCCAACCACAAGGGTGGAAACGGCTGACCGCTTGACATGAGATTCATTCTTTCCACAAGGATTAAATTGACTCTCTGTCCTGCTGCACGATAAAAATGTAAGTCAAGCCATTGCCTAACTCGGACTGGTCCCAACTGCGGATGTTCGTCAATTTCAATCACAGTATCCGCTTCGAGCCATGTGGTTGGGTCGTTGAGCTTGATTTTGGGCCCGTGTTTCCGTGGTCTGCCGCGACCACTATAGGCTGGTGGTGCTGACCACAAGCAGGCATTGCTTCGGACTCTCATTAAACAATCAGCTTCAATATCTGCTATCGCTAGTACCCAACTTGCATTGCCATATTCTCGGTCTAAAACTGCTAATACTGGATTGACGCTCTGTTGGCAGACCAGCTTCAGTTGTGTTGCCGCTTTTTGTATTGGGGATTCTGCACTGCTCATCCGTTCGTGCAGCAACGGTAGTGCCCAACTTCCTTCTGCTTCGGGTATCCACGCAATTGTGCTGTATCCTTGTCCAATAATTACGCCCCCCTGATATTCATGGGTTCTGTCTTTTAATGTTTTAGCATCTGGTCTCCCCCATGCGGTATGGTCGATTGCTACTAACATATGTTCCATTGCAGGTGCTTCCTGCTCTAATTGCTTAATATACAACTCCATTAGTTTTCTCCGGTCTGGCCTACTGTCTTGTAAGGCTTCGTATATGCTTGACCATTGACGACTGAATAACGGACTGAGCGAAAATTCCGCTAAACATGACGCATTCCTGGTGGTCATCACTGCATCTATCAGCTCGAATGTTGCATCCTTCGCTCGCACCAATAACTCGTATGCTGCTTGACGAAAGTCCTTTAATCGTTCACTGTTCATTTAGGGAGTGGATGGGTTTTATTTTTCACCCTCATTCTCTCCTTAACGGTGGCTCAAGTTTTTCTTTTGCCACCTTTCTCTCTTTTTTAGTCTAAACTCCAGTCACTGCAATATGAACGCTTAATCTTTCTCTGGTCATTTGGCTACCCAATTGCTATCCTATTATGCGATCGTAATCAGTATGAAAACATTGAAGTTCAAGCTATATCAAAGCAAGCGGAATAAACACCTTAAGCGCAGTATCACTGCTGCCGGAGTGATTTATAACCATTGCATTGCACTCCATAAACGGTACTGCCGGATGTGGGGAAAGCATTTGAATTGTGCAAAACTTCAATCGCATATTGCCAAACACAGAAAGCGTAAAGCGTTCTGGCAAACGGTCGGCTCTCAAGCTGTACAGGATATCTGCCAACGCATTGAGAAAGCCTACCAACT